>JBGSJT010000063.1:0-45823 GCA_041741715.1 Pirellulaceae bacterium
CCTGAAACCTGGAACCTGGAACCTGGAACCTGAAACCTGGAACCTGAAACCTGGAACCTGAAACCTGGAACCTGGAACCTGGAACCTGGAACCTGGAACCTGGAACCTGGAACCTGGAACCTGGAACCTGGAACCTGGAACCTGGAACCTGGAACCTGGAACCTGGAACCTGGAACCTGGAACCTGAAACCTGGAACCTGAAACCTCCCCACTACCCCCTTCCCACCGTCCCCCGTACCCTATGAGCTCAACGGCTTCGCGACTGGCGATGCTCCACTTGACTCACCTCGACTCGGGTTCATCATGACGGTACGCACTCGTTTTGCTCCTAGCCCCACGGGCTATCTTCATATTGGCGGAGTGCGCACGGCGCTGTTCAATTGGTTGCTGGCCCGACAAGCTGGTGGACAATTCTTATTGCGGATCGACGACACCGACCAGCAGCGGAATGTCGCGGAAGCACTCGCGCCAATCTTGGCTGGCTTTCAATGGCTGGGACTCGATTGGGATGAAGGACCGACGGCCGACGGGAGCGGTTCGGTCGGCCCCTGCGGTCCCTACTTTCAATCGCAACGTGGCGAACTCTATCAGCAAGCAGCCGCAAAGCTATTGGCCAGTGGTCATGCCTATCGAGATTATGCGCGCACCGAGGAATTGCAGATGCAGCGCGAAGCGGCTGAGAAAGCTGGCCGAACGTTTGTCTACGATCGACAATGGATGGCTAGTAGCGATGAGCAAGCGGCTGCGTTTGAGGCCGAGGGACGCGCGGCAGTGGTGCGACTGAAGATTCCCCGCGAGGGTAGCTGCGTGTTTCATGACGAAATCCGCGGACAAGTCGAATTTTCTTGGACCGAAGAGCAAGATCATGTGATTCAGCGCGCTGATGGTTCGTGCCTGTATCATTTGGCCAGCGTTGTTGACGATTATGAGATGAGGATCACGCACGTTGTTCGTGCCATCGAGCACTTGAGTAACACACCGCGACAGATTTTTATTGCCCAGGGGCTGGGGTATCCGCTCCCCATCTATGCGCATCTGCCGTTTGTGGCCGAGCCGGGTGGATCAGCCAAAATGAGCAAACGCAAACTGGATAAATATCTCAAGCAACAAGATTTTGCCGCACTGTTCGAAGTGGGGCAGCGCGTGGCGGCGAGGACGGGTGTTACCGCTGACAAAGAAACCTTTAATCCAGTGATCGTCGATTTTTATCGCAGCATCGGATTTCTCCCAGATGCGATCTTGAATTATTTATTGCTCCTCGGTTGGTCGCTCGACGACAGCACCGAAGACTTTACACGACAGCAGATGATCGACCTGTTTTCGCTGGGCCGAGTAACCAAGTCACCCGCAAGTTTCGATCCACAAAAGTTGGTCGCCTTTCAGTCGCGCTGGATGCAGAGATTACCGGTCCCCGAAAAAGTGGAACTGTGCTGGCCCTATCTCGTGGGAGCCAAGCTGGTCGCTGACGAGCTCACTGACACCTCGGCTAGCCGTGAACGCGTGTCTCAAATCGTTACCGCTGCCGCTGATCGCATCAAACTGGCCAGCGACATTCTCGACTTCGATGATTTTTTCGTGACGGATGAAGCACTACAGTTTGATGCCACCGCGTTTGATAAACGCCTACGCAATGACTTGCCCGCCGTGGAGCTGTTGAAGAAATTCCAAACCGAGCTGCGACAGCTCGAGCCATTTACGGTCGAGACCACCGAAGGTTGCCTAAAGCAGTTCGTCGCATCGCAGGGGATCAAATTCAATCAGATCATCCATGCTCTGCGCGTGGCGGTAACTGGTAAGCAGGTAGGATTTGGCATGTTCGATACGTTGGCCATACTCGGCAAATCGGAGACGCTGGCCAGAATAGATCGCGCACTAGCGAGCCTGTAGGGCAACAGCACCGATCGCGCTATCACGCCATTTTTTAACCGTGCGCGTTTGATTGAAGAGTAGAACAATTGTCCCCAATTGTTTCGGTGGTCTGGCGGCCGCAGCTACAAAGTTCACTACTACCGAATTGGTTCTAATCCGTGCAAACGTCGCAACAACCCAATCTGCCCGGCATGTAGGGCTTCGTGGATCGGACAGAATAAAAGTGCCCCCAGCTTGATCGGATAAGCCGCGTAGGGCATATCGATCGCTTCTCTTAGAGTCGCAGCGGTTAGCTGAGGCAATTCGATGACGACTTGTGCTTCGATGGCCGCCAGTCGCGCCAGCAATTCTTCGGGCTTGGGCTGTCCCTCGGCCGATTCTGCTGGCTGCGTGCCGCGTCCAAAGTTTTTTCTGAGCCAGCCTGGCATCAACTCTAAATCACCTTCGGCGCGGCCGCGCTGACGAAAGAGCATCAAGCCATATTGTGAGACGGCCAAGTGTCCAACTTGCCAAGCCACGTGGGTAGTCGCTCCAGCCGGACGAACGTACCACAGCGAGTCTGGAATGGTACTCAGTAGTTGCAACGTATACTGCCGTCCCCACCGCATTTGTAGCAGTGCTTGATCGCGACCGGAGAGCAAATCGCTGTCGGAGAGACAGTCTGGAGAAGCGGTAATGAAAGTTTCCATGCTAAGCAACCTTGACGGAAAATGGTTTTCACTGGACGATGCTAGCCATGCAAAAAACTAAAGCCAGCATTTATGATTTCCCGGTCTATTACGACCTCGTGTTCGGCAGCGACACCGCTGCCGAGATGCGATTCTTGGACAAGTGTTTTAAACGCTACGTGGATGGCAAGGTCCGCCGAGTGTTTGAGCCCGCATGTGGCACGGGGCGACTGATTTATCGCATGGGTCGGCCTGGAATGAAAGGCCGTGGCATGGAAGTCGGTGGAATCGACTTGAACGAGAAAGCGATCGACTACTGCAATCGTCGCTTGGAGCGATTGGGGATTAAGGGTCGCGCGATGGTAGGTGACATGAGCGACTTTGTGGTCAAGCGTCCCTACGATGCGGCGTTCAACACGATTAATAGTTTTCGTCATTTGCAAACCGAAGATGGAGCACGCCAACACTTGGAAGCGATGGCCCGCGCGGTGCGCCCCGGTGGTATTTACGCATTGGGCTTGCACCTGACACCGACGCGCGGTGAAACGACCGATCACGAGAGCTGGTCAGCGCGTCGCGGGCAACTGTCCATCAACACATTCATGTGGCCCATAGAAAAAAACGCCAAAAAAAGATTGGAGAAGTTTGGTATCCGCTTTGACGTCTACAAACCGACCGGATCACTGCGGATCGAAGACGCTTTGGAGCTGCGTTCTTACACTGCCAAACAATTTCAACAACTCCTCAACTCAGCTCCCATGTGGGAGATCTGCGAGTGGTTTGATTTTGCCTACGACGCTGACAAGCCCGCAGTCGTCGACGCGACCGCTGAAGACATCGTCGTGATCCTCAGACGCAAGAGTGGAGTGATGGAGTGATGGAGTGATGGAGTGATGGAGTGATGGAGTGATGGAGTTTAGGGCCGAAGGTCCGGCGGATTGTCTAGCCCAGGCTGAAGGCCTGGGTGGACGGGTAATGTTCGAATTAATTAGGGCTGAAGGCCCGGCTGATTCGATCGATCGTGGTCATTTTAAGGCGGAAACGCAGGCGAATCTGCCGGGCCGTTGGCCCTATGACTATCGGCTTGCACTACTCTCCCCAGGCCTTCAGCCTGGGCTAGACAATCCGCCGGGCTTTCAGCCCTAAAGGCCTCCACAACCATCCACACGCCCCACGCCCCACGCCCCACGCCACACGCCCTACGCCCCACGCCCCCACGCCCACACAAATCCTCCCGCTACCGCCGTCGGGCGGTGAAGGCGACGGCTAGGGCGATGAGGCCGAAAACAGCGGCGATGCCTCCGCTAATCAATGTGCGTTGCTCGCGGTCTTTCGCATAAATCTGCCACAAAAAGAAGTTGGGGGGATCCTTGGTTTGCAATCCCATGGTCCCCATTTCGTGCCAGACCGTACTGAGCGTTCCGGCGTCGAAGGAGTCGAACATGTTTTCGCCACCTTTGATTTCCTTTTCGACCGTATAGCTAGTGTCAATTGTGAAACGCTGCCAGCCATACCAGCCACAGGCGACGGTTGCGATTAAAAAACCTGCGGTAGCTAGGGCCATCACCGGACCGCGCCACCCCTGCCATGAGCGTGAAGGAGTGGATTCCATGCCACGACTAACCCCACCAGTGGCGGATTTTTGAGCTGAGCTAGCTGGGGATTCCGCTAAGGGTAGATCGGCCAGTCTTCGGAGGGTGGGTACGTCAATTACCTTGCCGCAATCGCACTGCAGCTCCTGACCGGCCTGACTGCGCGAGACGAAATGTTCGCGTCCGCACTCACAACTTAACAAACGATCCATGGATTACTCGATTTCTGGGGAGAGTTGAGGCAAACTTTATGACTTTCGCACTGGACCGGCCAAGCTGCCTAGTTAAAATTAGGTTAACGAGTTTCGGGGAGCATGCACTGCCACCTGAAACTTGCGACCCTCCGCGTGGATGGAAACAAGTGGTTCGGGTTCGGTGGTCAGCCGCTGATCGTTACGAGGTACAATCTTAAGTGAGTGATTCACTTGGGAGAACCTTTTGATAGCAGTGGCTGGTGGAACACGGGGACAAAAAAGCGAGCCTTAGGCATGACCGGTCATTTTTCATGACGGCGGGTGATTAATCACTGCGGCTTCCAATTCCATCCTCCTAGTTGCGAGCGAATTCTGCCACGTTGAGTGGCGCTGGGTTCGTCGGTGACCTGCTTCCTCCCACATTCGCTTCCCAGCGAATGTGCCCGCCACGAACTGAACGACTTAGCTAGCATCAGCATCGGACATGATAGGTAATCGCGAATTGTCGGCAACTAAACCGAGATGCGCGAGGACCATCATGGCAAGTTGCTGGAGAGTTAGCAATCAACCCTGAGAGTCATTACGTCGGAAATTGTTTTTTGGATCGCGCTGCGTATTGTCGGCTGAGGAAACCTCTCGGCCATTAGGGTGCGGTAAAGGGATCTTTTTCGACAGAAACGAACCGGTCATTGCCATAGTAGCCCGCCTTCCTTGTTTTTAAAACGTAGGCCGCTCACCGCTCCCGCTTGGGGGCCGCTGGGTGCCGTGGACGGAATAACGCTGGGTGATCCGCAGGGCCGGTTAAAATTGCCCAATCGCAACCTTTTACAATTTGATTTTGGTTTGAGAACGAGCCTACAGTAGGTGGTAGAGTTGATAGTGTTTTGGTTCGACCGCCGAAAACTGTCGGGGCTCCTGGATTCTACGGTGCCATCCGTAGACGATGCAACTCGGTCATTTTGGCATTTTTAGGAGTATCGCCTTGTTCGACGTATTGCTGGACGAATTCGATGACGACACCCCACGTAGCACAGAAGACGATCTCGATAGTTTTCAAAAGCTGCCGATCGACGACGACGATACGACCACTGATGCTCTGCCCGAGGACGACGGGCTAGCAGCCGAGGGTGAAGTTCAGCTAGAGAGTGATGAGGAGCTGTTGGCCGCCGCAGAAGAAGAGGCGGAAACTTGGTCCGACGATCCGGTTCGCATGTATCTAACGCAAATGGGCGAAATCCCTCTCTTGACGAGAGACGAAGAGATTCGCCTTGCCAAAGCTATTGAAGTTACGCGACGACGATTCAGAACTAAGCTGCTCGAATGTGATTACGTGAT
Source organism: Pirellulaceae bacterium (assembly GCA_041741715.1). Taxonomy (GTDB): domain Bacteria; phylum Planctomycetota; class Planctomycetia; order Pirellulales; family Pirellulaceae; genus Aureliella. The sequence continues at coordinate 5,659 of JBGSJT010000063.1, forward strand.
GCAGTTTGCCTACAAGATTCTTAAACGAGTCCACACGGGTGAATTGCCCTTTGATCGCACAGTTCAAGTCTCGGTCACCGATCGACTGGAGAAAGAACAGATCCTCGGGAGACTCCCCCACAATTTGAAAACTCTGGACGTGCTGCTGCGGCGGAACGCCAGAGATTATCGCATCGCCCTGAGCCATTCCCATGGTCCAGAGCGACGCAAAGAAGCCTGGGCCGCCTTGGCCCGACGTCGCCGCAAGGCAGTTCGCTTAGTCGAAGAGCTCGGCTTGCGCACCCAACGGCTTGAGCCGCGGATCATCGACTTGGCCAAGTTCAGTCGTCGCATCGACGACTTGCGGGCCGAGATCGATCGACTCGAAGGGGATCGCGCCTCCGCCGCCCAACGTGCCGAATTGCTGCGCGAGTATCGTGAGCTACTGATCGTGACGCAAGAGACTCCATCCAGCTTGAGAAATCGAGTGCAGATGGTCCGCAATGTGTTCTTCGAATATCAACGCGCCAAGAAGCAACTGTCCGAAGGGAATTTGCGACTGGTCGTGTCGATCGCTAAGAAGTACCGCAATCGCGGCCTGAGTTTCCTGGACTTGATCCAAGAAGGAAACGCGGGGTTGATGCGGGCGGTCGACAAGTTCGAATACCGACGCGGTTTTAAGTTTTGTACCTATGCAACTTGGTGGATTCGGCAAGCCATCACGCGGGCCGTTGCCGACCAAAGCCGAACCATCCGTATCCCCGTGCACATGGTCGAGACCATGAGCCGCGTGCGGAATGTGTCGCGTCAATTGCTGCAAGAGCTCGGACGTGAACCGACTTTGGAAGAGACTGCGCGCCGCGCTGAAACCACAATTGAAGAAGCCCGACGCGTCTTAGCCATGAGCCGCTATCCGATCAGTCTCGATCGGCCAGTAGGCAATAGCGAAGACAGTCAATTCGGTGACTTGCTCCCCGACGGAACTGCCGAAAGTCCCGCCATTGGCGCTGGTCAAGAGATGCTCCGCGATCGCATTAACCATGTGCTCAAAACTCTCAGCTATCGTGAACGCGAAATCATCAAGCTCCGTTATGGACTGGGTGATGGCTACAGTTACACGTTGGAAGAGGTTGGACACATCTTCAAGGTGACTCGCGAGCGGATTCGTCAAATTGAAGCCAAGGCCGTCCGCAAGCTGCAGCAACCCAGCCGCAGTCAAGACTTAGTTGGCTTCCTGGATTAACGCTGTGTGCCTGATGCAGGCCAGCCTGAATGCTTAAAAACCTCGAGTCGGTTCAACCGCCTCGAGGTTTTTTCTTAGTCTGATTCGATTCCGTCGATGCTGATGTCGATTCCAATTTCGAGTTCTTCATCTTTTTGCCGCACATTTTTTTGTCGAAAAATTATTGTCTGAGCCACTTCTGACCGGTGATTGAGACGAGGATCCCACCTCATCAGCCGCTTTCAGTTTTCGACAAAAAAATGTGCGGCAAAAAGATGGAGCACTCAGCATTCTCTACATGAAATCTTCGTAACCCTTCACGTCATAGTCGCTGACCGCTTTCGCACTTTGATCGAACACCGGCAAACTTCATTATAACCACGGAAGCGTCCATGAATCCGCTCGAACAAGAACTCGTCCGTGGCTGGCAGCTCCACCAACAACGTCGCCCTGCCGAAGCGGAGGTGATCTATCGCGGCGTTCTGGACCGCGCACCGCACAGCCCCAACGCATGGTGTTACCTGGGGATCGCGCTGCACGATCAACGGCGTTACGAAGCTGCGGTCGAAGCCTACCGACAAGCGCTGCATTACCAACCCCACTTTCCAGTCGCGCTCAATAATCTTGGTAATTCGCTGCGCTATATCGCAGCCTACGACGAGGCCGATCGCTGTTTTCAACAAGCCATCGAACTCAAGCCCGATTACCTAAACGCCTACAAAAATCGTGGCACGCTGCATGTCTGGACAGGCAATTTGGAGCGTGGCCAAGAGTACTACCAACAAGCCTTGCTGCTCAATCCACAAGAGGCCGAATTGCATCGCAATTTGGGTGTTATCTATTTGCTGCAAGGGAAATTCGCTGATGGTTGGCGCGAATATCGTTGGCGGTGGCGCGTCGGTGACTTGCAACGCCCACCCGTCGCTGCGCCAATTTGGGACGGGAGCGACCCAGCCGGAAAAACGATACTCCTCACCGCCGAACAGGGGCTCGGCGATACGCTCAACTTCGTCCGTTTGGCGGCAGAACTGAAATCACGCGGGGCTCGATCAATCGTGTACTGCCAAGCTCCGTTGATGGCACTCCTACAACACGCTCCGCAACTGGGGAGCATCTACCCCAATAGCCTCACCTTTGATGGTGCCGTTGATGCTCAATGCTCGTTGCTCGACGTCGCCGATCTAATGGAACTCAATGCCGACAATATTCCGGCCACTGTCCCCTATCTCTTTGCTGCACCGAATCTTCGCACTTACTGGCAGGCTCGCTTTCCCAAACAACCTGGCGTGTTTCGAGTGGGAATTGCTTGGCAGGGCAATCCCGATCATCAAGCCGATGCGTATCGAAGTGTGCCACTTGCGCACTTCGAAAACTTATCCGGGATTGAAGGGGTGGAACTGATCAGTTTGCAAAGTGGCTTTGGCACGGAACAGATCGCGCGGTGGCGCGGCGCTGGGCCACTGCGGCTGCTCGATGCCAGCGTCGATCAATCCAGCGGTGCGTTCATGGACACGGCGGCTATTATGCAACAGTTGGATCTAGTGATCACCACCGATACCGCCCTAGCGCATCTGGCCGGTGCGTTGGCCATTCCCACCTGGATCGCACTTGGCTACGTTCCTGATTGGCGTTGGCTCTTGGATCGCGACGATTCCCCGTGGTATCCAACCGTCAAACTTTTCCGACAACCGAGCATGGGGGACTGGTTGAGCGTGTTTAATGATTTAGAAACAGCCCTGCACGTTACATGCTCATCGCTAGCAAAAATCAAGATTAACTAATTTGGATAACGAGCGTTTTTGCAAAATCCAGCCGTCATATCAGCTTGACGCGCCAGCGAGTTGGACGCCGCTGTGGTCGTTGGTCGCTCTCCGCAATCTCGCCAATCCAGCGACCCACTCGCTGGCGCGTCGAGCTGATATTGTTGCTAAAAATGGCGCTGACCAACCAGTTGTCCAGCTATACCGATTTCACACCCCCAAAGACCGAAGCACCTATGAAAAACTTCCATGAATCGATTATCCTGGGAGCAGGTCCGGCTGGGCTGCAGTTGGGGTACTATTTCCAACGCGACGGTCGCGACTATCAGATATTGGAACGCGGCCAACGCCCCGGCGGCTTTTTCGAAGTCTACCCTCGGCATCGAAAACTCATCTCCATCAACAAGGTGCATACCGGTAGCGACGATCCGGAACTAAAACTGCGGCATGATTGGAATTCACTACTCACGGATGATTATTCGCTGACGCTCGCGCAGTTCACAGACGAATTTTTTCCTACAGCCACCGCGCTGCTGGACTACCTGGCCACTTTTGCCGAACGTTATGAGCTCGACATCCGTTACGACGCCGGCATTCATAGAATCTCGCGCACTGCAGACGGCTTTTGCCTGGAGGACAACGATGGCAGCCACCATACCTGTCGTAACCTGATCGTCGCCACGGGACTCGGCCAGCCCTACATCCCGGAAATCCCCGGCATCGAATTGGCCGAGAACTATGCAGACGTTTCGATTGATCCGAAAGACTTCATCAATCAACGCGTGTTGATCATTGGCAAAGGGAACTCAGCTTTTGAAACGGCCGACAATCTAATTGCGACCGCTGCCGTCATTCATCTAGTCAGCCCCGAGCCGCTAGAATTCGCGTGGAAAACGCATTTCGTCGGCGACCTACGAGCGGTGAACAATAATCTGCTCGACACCTATCAACTCAAAAGCCAAAACGCCGTCTTGGACGCAGAGACGCTCGGGGTTCGACAAAAAAGCGATGGACGACTGGCGGTTCAATTCAAATATCAACACGCTGAAGGCGAAATGGAAGAATTGGTCTACGACCGTGTAATAGGTTGTACTGGTTTTCGCTTTGATGCGTCGATATTCGATCCGACCACTCGGCCGGAACTAGCGATCCGCGACAAGTTTCCGAGTCTGACTTGCCAATGGGAATCGACCAACCAGCCGGGGATGTATTTCATTGGCACTTTGATGCAGATGCGCGATTACAGGCGCACCACTTCCGGCTTCATTCATGGTTTTCGCTACAACGTCCAGGCCTTTAACAATTTGTTTGCCGAGAAAGAGTATGGAGTCCCCTGTCCTTTCAGTGAACATGCCTGCGAGTCGAAAGTGCTGACTGAAAAGTTGTTGTCGCGCGTCAACGGTTCCTCCGCCTTATGGCAACAGCAATCCTTTCTATGCGATGTGATCGCGGTGACGGACTCCGGTCCGGTACGTTACTACAGCGGATTGCCTGTGGCGTATGTGCGGCAGCGCTTCATCGACGACCACCAGCGATGTTTTGTGCTGACGCTGGAGTTTGGTGCCGCAGCCCACGACCAAGATCCATTTCGAGTCAATCGCATACGTCGCGACAACATAGCCCAAGCCGCCGATAGTACTTTCTTGCATCCCGCCATTCGCGAGTATGAAAACGGTGTGCAAGTCTCCGAGCATCACATCATTGAGGATTTAGAAGCGGTCTGGCGCGAGCCCGAGCACACACAGCCCCTGTCCCAATATCTCGCCCAACGACTCACCCATCTTACATAGACCAACTGCTCGCTCTGCGGACGCTATCAAGTTACAATGGGAGGTAGTGTTTCATCCACATTTAGTTTGGGGCTCGTGGACGAGGTTACGAGTCCGTTTGATTCGGTAGATGTCAGGGACTCGTCACCTCGTCCACTACCACCATCCCCAACATCAAGAATGTATGAAGCGCTAGATATCTCTCGTCCTTGGCTGAGGTAGTGCGATGCCCTTGCATGATTGGAAGCGAGTTTCCGTTGGAAGTTATCACGGATTTCACACCGCTTGGATTACCGAGCTGGCTCGTGCGATGAACAACGGGGTGTTACCGCCCCACTTTTACGCCGAAGCTGAACAGGTTGCGGGACAGACTGGGCCCGACGTTCTGGCACTAGAGTTGGACCGCCAACAGTTTCTTACAGATGATGCGCTCGACTCACGCAACTCAGGCGGAGTGGCTACTTTGCTCGATGCGCAACCACAGGTTTCTGTTACACAAATTGCGTCTGAAGCGGAAATCTATAGCGAGCGACGCAATCGGCTGGCGATTAGGCATACGTCAGGTGATCGACTGGTGGCCTACATCGAACTACTATCGTCTGGCAACAAGGCCAATCGCCGAGCGCTCGACCGCTTTCTCGATAAGGCCTGTAGCATCATTGAGCAAGGCATTCAGTTGCTGGTCGTCGATCCCTATCCGCCAGGCGCACTCGACCCGCAAGGGATTCACGCGGCGATCTGGAACGAGATTGATCCCTCGACACCGTTTCGCTTTCCAGACAGTCGTCGACTAACAGCAGTCTCCTATCATGCCTTGCGACCGCCAGTTGCCTACGTCGAACCGATGGCAGTGGGGACACTCATTCCTTCGATGCCTTTGTTTCTGGACGACACACACTACGTCAACACGCCATTCGAATCGACCTACACCGCCGCTCTGACCGCCATCCCACAACATATCCGGCAACGGCTGGAGGCGGAGGATTCTTGAAGTGGGTTGAGTTCGCTTTGGCTAAGTAACGACAGTTGGTTCGGCTGATAACAGGTTGTCGAGAGCTTGGTCGGTGATTCAATTGAGCCAATTGAGTATCGACAGAACGCTTGCGACGTTCCCAAAGAATGAAAACTCCAGTATCGACTACGACTCCCATGGATCTCTTGCGTCCTTGTAACCCTTGCGGTTCTCTTCAATGTCTTTGGCAAAAGCGTCCACGTCGTCACCGAGAGATGGAAACGAGGCCATCCTAGCCCCGAAGTCTTTTATGGAAATGGGCTTCCTCTTGGGAACAACTTCTGCAATTGCAATCGGTCCATCCGCCAGTTCGACGGATACTTGCTCGCGCGCAACGTGACGAATGAGGTCCACCCAATCGACATTCGCACTAGATATTTCTTGTTTTTCCATGTCTCACGTTTGCCGCCCAAACTTTGGAGTTATTCCCAATTATAGCAGGCGAAGTGTCGCGGGTTGCGCATTTTCCAGGGTCATAGCCATCGATAGGGCTCAGACGCCATGCCGATTGCCAGCGAGCATTCTACTTTCGTGCTTTGGATTATACTGAGGAAAGAACTTGAAAGCCCGCGTTCATCCACAAACTCGCAAGGTACTACCATGAGCGAAATGCAAATTGACACCTCCAACCAGAACCTTGCTGGTTTGCTCGCTGCCTTGAAACCAGGCGAAGAGGTTGCGGTTGTTGAAAACGGACAGCGTGTGGCAGTCATACGTAAGGAGCCCGTGCAGGATTTTTCATGCAAGGCCGGATCAGCCGCCGGAAAGATCCTCTACATGTCAGACGATTTTGACGCACCGCTGGATGACTTTGCCGAGTACATGCAGTGAACCTTCTGCTGGACACTCACGCGTTTCTTTGGTTTGTGGCCAATGACAGTCGTCTGAGTTCTGGTGCGCGGACTGCTATTGAATCGCCTGCCAACCAAAAGTGGTTGAGCATTGCGAGTTGCTGGGAAGTTGCGATCAAATCCGGGCTGGGGAAATTAACGCTGAGCGATCCAGTTGAGACGTTCTTGCGACGCGAAATTTCGACGAACCACTTCTCTTTACTTCCCATTGAGCTCGCCCATGTAACTTTCGTTGCGGGCCTGCCAAATCACCACCGAGATCCCTTTGACCGACTCTTGATTGCGCAGGTCTTGGTTGAGTCTTACAAGCTGGTTGGATGCGATGCTGCATTTGATCCGTACGGCATTACTCCTATCTGGTAATTAAAAAAAACGCCATCAAGGTCAGGTGCCCGCACGTGACAGTCATTGATATCAGTCAAAGATGGCACTTGCGCCGTACGATCTCAGGCCGGCGAGAAATAACGCCCATTCCCATTGACATTCTACGGGAGTCCGCCTAAACTTCCATAGACACTCTTTGGGAGATGCTAATGGCGAAGCAAAAGAAGACAGACTTGCTACAAGGTACGCTCGACATGTTGGTGTTGAAGAGCCTTCTGACCGGGACCAAGCACGGCTATGGCGTCTCAACATGGATTCGGTCTACGACTCAGGATGCCTTACAAGTCGAAGAAGGTTCACTCTATCCAGCCTTGCATCGCATGCAACGCCGTGGTTGGTTGGAATCAGAATGGGGTGTCTCGGAATCCAATCGGCGTGCCAAGTACTATCGCCTTACGCGTGAAGGCCGCGCTCAGTTAACGCGCGAAGTACAGGCCTGGGAACAGTTGGCTCAGGCCATCAACCTAGTTCTAAATTCTAAGTTGTTGGAGAGCTGACATGATTCGACAATGGCTCGACAGTGTTGCGCAGTACTTTGGCTTCCCGTCAACAGCTCAAAGGGGCAGGGGACAGCGCGAGCTCCAAGAGGAATTTGCCTTCCATTTACTTAGCAGTGCCGAAGAGCATTTTGAAGCTGGCGCGGATTTGGAGGAGTCACAACGGGTTGCATTGAGTCGATTCGGTGCAATCCAAGATGTTCTTCAAGAATGCAGCCGAGTCGCAGAGTCACGTGCGGCATTTTGGCATCGCGTACACGCACTGAGCACGTTGGCATTGTTGTGTGCAGTTGGTTATCTATTTCACAACTGGCTGACACTTTCGCGAGAAACGGCCATAGAAAACGCTGACTCACTTGCCGCCTCTGGTTACACTTTGGCACAGACCAATGGTGACATCGTAGGAACGGTAACCGATGAAATCGGGCGACCAATGACCGCTGCCAACATCTTGGTGGTAGTGAAGACGTGGCCCAACAACGGTTATCGACAGCAAGCCTATACGGCCGCCTCTCGCACTGATGGCACGTTCGAAATCCGAAACGTCTACCCGCCCGAACAGGACTACGAAATTCAAATTGCCGCCATCGCGGACCGACGCTTGCTGCAATCACAGTATTTCGACACGATGCGTGGAAAGCTTGGACCGATCCATTTTCGACTCGAAGCATCACCCAACCTTTCACTGCATTTCGAATCTGAAGCGGGCGAACCAATCGAGGGAGTTTCTGTATTTCCGTTTGAACGTATCGAAGCGAGTGGCAAGAGGCACCGCGTCTACTTCGACAGTGCAGAACCGATTATTTGCAAGTCGAATGCCAGTGGAACTGTAGCCATGCCTCATTTTCTACCTGGGGAGCGGGCGTCTGTGTTTGTTCGGTTTCCTGGTGAAGAATGGAACGAACGTCAATTGGTGATCCCACCCGAGCAAGACGAAGTGGTGATCACGCGTCCAAAAAACGAATCCCAAACTTAAGTCGAAACCCTTTCATTTGCTGGAGAGTTAGATGAGAAATTCCTGCCTGCAAATCTTCGCCTTGATGAGTACATTTGGTTTCAGTTCTGAGGTCCTCTCTCAAGCACCAGTCTCTTTGCTAAAAGACAGTTTTGAAGAAGGCAAGGCTGCGCCTGATGGCTGGTCCAAGGGGGCAACGATCGATGGCGTTAAGTACCTGTACGACAAACGAATCGCCAAGTCGGGTGAACGCAGTTTATGTTTAGAGAAGACGGCACAACGCTATTTTCCAATCGCCCAGTGGAGTCGCGAACTGCCACACTCTGGTGAGAGTGCTACGCTGAAAGTAAGTATCCAAGTCCGCGCTCAAAAAGCGACGAAGGCGATTGTCGACGTCATGTTTTTGGACGGCAATGGAAAGTCAATCAGCCACAAGTGGGCGTGCTATATCGGGTCGCAGGAAGATGGCGAGCCGCCAGCGACACATGATTGGAAGGACTATTCTGCGGAAGTCGAGGTGCCGCCGGAGACGAAAACATTGGCGATTGGATTGCAAATTTACGGCCCCGGTAAAGTATGGTTCGACGACTTGGATGTAACCTACGTACGACCTGAACCGGAAAACGAGGGGGAGAAGAAGATCGAATCTCAGCCCGATGCGCCAGATACCGCGATCCAAATTGAGATCGGCACTGGGAAAGGGGAGTATCTTTACGCGGATGCCAAAACAAACGACGCTCCTGCTGCTGGTAAAGGATTGCTGGTTGTGTTACCTGGTGGGAGCGGGAATGCCGATTTCTTTCCATTCATTAAACGCATGCACGAACAATCGGTCGGAGATCAGTTTTGCCTCGCTCAGCCAGTTGCGAAGAAGTGGACCGACGATCAAGCCATCGTGTGGCCAACATTTGCGAACCGATCTGATGCCATGGAATACTCGACGGAAGAATTAGTAGATCAAGTGGTTCGCGATGTCGCCAAACGCACGAAACTTGATCCTAACCGAATTTATGTGCTCGCGTGGTCATCCGGCGGTCCTGCTGCCTATGCCGCCATGTTCCAACCTGAATCGTTAGTTCAAGGAGGGGTAATCGCCATGTCGGTTTTCAAACCGGAGTTGCTCCCAGAAACAACTAACGCGAAGGGACGTCGGTTCTATCTACTGCACTCCCCTGAAGATCAGGTTTGTCCGTATGCGTTGGCAGAGCAAGCTGAACAGACGTTGTCTCAAGCTGACATTCGCGTGAAACTAGTCAGCTACGATGGCGGTCACGGATGGCATGGCGACGTGTACGGCAATATTCGACGTGGTATACAGTGGCTGGAGCAGGCTCCGTAGTGTCGCGCCCAACGCAACGAATGAGACTTCCCCAGTCGATATTCGCATTGGATATTTCTTGTTTTTCAATGTCTCGCTTTTCCCGTCTCTAACTTTGGAGTTACTCCCAACTTGTAGCAGGCAGAGCATTGCTGGTCGCGGATGTGCGGGGCCATAGTGATTGGTAGGGCTCACTCACCATTCCAATTGGCAAAATAATGACGGACTGGAATTATTCTGCCACCATTATTTTGCTAAAGGCTTCAGTAAGAACAGCAACGAGGATTCAGGATTTCCGCAGCAGAAGTGAGTCCACCCAGTGAAAGGTAGGTTCAATTGGCAGCAAGCATACCACTTCAGTCCTTTGGGTTATACTGAGGACAGAACGTGAAAGCTTGCGTTTATAACTCGCAGGGTACTGCGATGAGCGAAGTGCAAATTGACGCCACCAACCAGGATCTGACTGGTTCGCCACAACGTCAGACGACTTAGTCGTTTTGCTCCAAGGATTTGATGTCATCCTAGCAATGAGGAAAGCAATGATGGGTCTGAATCGCATTACTAGTGACCCAGAGATCATGAATGGGCAACCCTGCGTACGTGGAATGAGATTGACGGTCCGACGAGTTCTCGAAGCATTGGCAACTTTTCCAGACCGCCAGGAATTTCAACGTGAGTACCCGGAACTGGACGATGAAGACATACGGCAAGCGTTAGAATTTGCAGCCGCCAATCTCGACGACCAAGTAATGGAGCTTCGTGGCGCTTCATGAAGTTTCTGCTCGATCAAGGTTTGCCGCGTTCGACCGTTGATTGTCTTGAAGCTAGCGGGCACGGTGCGGAGCACGTTGGATCCCTTGGAATGGCGACGCCTCAGATCAGGAGATCTTAACAGCGGGCAAGGAGCGTGGTGCAGTCGTCGTAACGCTTGATTCCGATTTCACGCTCTGCTCGCCCTATTTAATGCCACCTCACCTTCGGTGATACGTATTCGTATCCAAGGCTTGAAAGGGGAAGACGTTGCAAAAATTATTCAAGAAGTCTTTCAAGCCGCTGAGGATGAACTGCTCGCTGGCGTTGCTGCAACTGTTACCGATCGACGTTTAGCAATTAGGCTATTGCCACTAATCGATAAGACGCCAGAACGTCCTAACGAATAGCGTTAACTAACTTTCTCGAGCTTGGTGACGCGGCCGGTGCCAACCCACTCGGCGACGAAGATGCTACCGTCGGCTGCGAAACAGGCGTCGTGGGGATGGACAAACTTGCCGTCAATCCATTCGCTGGGCGTACGCCGAATATGCTTATCCTTGTCCGCCGTCAGTCGCTCGACATCCGACCCTAAGCGAGCGACGACTTGGTTGTCTTTACCCAATATCGAAACGCGCGCCACCAACTCGGGGACCAACATCAAATCACCTTGGATATCGATGTTGGCGGGCAGCCCAAAACCTTGGATGGTGTCGATATAAGTCCCATCTAAATCGACGCGTTGCAACGTGTTGTGCGCGCGGTCGGCGACGACCACAATCGGTTTGACTCCGCGCGAATCGACCCACAAACCATGCGGGGTGTTGAAGGTCCCAGCACCTTGGCCGGGACCACCAAAACAATTGAGCCAATTCCCCTCCGCATCATAGCGATGAATAAAGTAGGTCCCATAGCCATCGGCCAGTAGAAAACCACCGTCGGGCAGAAACGCAAAGTTGGTGGGGAGGAAGCGATCGCGTCCCCATTCTTTTTTTGGTCGAGCTGCCTCACCCACTGCATACTTCTCACTCTTCATCGGCGCATAACGCTGCCACACTACCTCGCCCGTCAAACTCAGCTTGGCAAAGCACTTAACCTGCTGATAGGCGGCCACGTACAAGAACTCTTGACCCTGCTCCTGGCGGACTTCGATCCCGTGCCCACCCCCTTGGAATTGTTCGCCGAAGGCGCGGATGAATTTGCCAGCGCTATCGAATACAAAGATCGACGGATGATCCTTGAGCTCCTCTTTCCCTTCATGAATGACGTACAGGTTCCCCGCTTTATCTACCGCCACATTGTGAGTTGTCTGCCACGTGTATTGTGCAGGGAGTTGCGGCCAGTGGTGTTGCACGCGATAGCGATGCGCCCCTTCACCAATCACCAATTCACTATTCGTCTTGCTACCGGTCACTACGCGCGGTGCCGCCATCGCGGCAACAACCGCAGTGGACGTTATTAAGAAGGAACGTCGAGCGAGTCGCCTGCGATTGGAAGATGCGACACCTATATTTGATGATGCGATACGTGTTCGTTGATGCATGGGGCTGGACTCCGGATTGTGAACGTTCGATGTGTATGAGAGTGGGAGAGTTTCGGACGCCGAGCGACGGACCGCGTCGTGAAGATTATAGCAAAAGCTCAGCGATGATTTGGGGACAGGCGGCCTGGAGCATATCGAGTACGGTTGTAAAACCTTCATCCCCTCCGTAATAAGGATCGGGAACGTCTCGCGGCCAAGCGTCCTCGAGGAAATCGCTCAGCATTCGCACGCGGCCGGTGGCTGCTTCGGGATAACTCTGTAGCTCGCGCATGTTGTTATGATCCATGGCTACGATCAAATCAAACTCAGCAAAGTCGCGACGGTGAATCATTCTCGCGCGACTCGACAATTCAAAACCACGACTCTTGGCCGCGCTCCGCATGCGGCTATCGGCTGGCTCGCCGATATGAAAGCTGCTGGTCCCCGCCGAGTCGACTTGGACGCGAGCCTGCAGTCCGCGATCAGCCAACATCTTCTGCATGACACCCTCGGCCGCCGGACTACGGCAGATATTTCCTAGGCAGACAAACAGTAATCGCAGTGGACGATCAGACATAACACTCCAGATCTTTTTGGGGATAGTCGCTGACCGCTCCGCCGGTCAGTCGCTAGATGCTAGATGCTCCGCCGGGCAGTCGCTTGTGTGTCAGCCGTGATGTTAATGCTAAACGAATGAAAATCGCGATAAACATGGACCGGCGGAGCGGTCCACGACTATAGTTTGCGATCGAGTGCTAACTGATGGAAGAAGTGCGGTATTGTCGCTTGATTGGCCAACAGCCAATCGATCGTCGGCTCGTCGTTCATCGCCTTGGCAATGGCCTTAGTAGTCGCTGCGCGGTTGGTGCTGAACAACACTTCGGGATCATAGTCGGCGTCGACAATCGAGGGATCGAGCCAGACAGAGCAGATAATCCCCAGTTCGTTGGCTTGCGATTTGTGAATATGCCCCTCGCGAACTGCATCGAGCACTCCGTGCGCAATCGCCGCTTGCACTGTCCCCATCAAGATGTTGGTGTACTTTTCGTTGTTGACGGTCACTTTGCTGACCATCACCGTCACGGGTCGAACCTGCACATCGCAATTCAGAATCGCGAACACCTTGGAATGCCCTTTGACCTGATTGCCAATCATGTGTGCGATGGCATAGCCAACTGGACCACTCAGATCGCCGATCACCACTTCGGGTTCAGCGGCTGACCAAGCCGCTTCCGCTTCGACGAGCGCTTCTCCAGTCTTCAGGATAATGGATTGTGATTTGGTTTTGGTTTTGAGAGTCACGGCGGATTTGTTTGCCGCCTTGCTGGACTTCTTTTTGCTAACTTTCGCAGTTTTCTTTCTTGCCAAGATGACCTCCGACGGAAAATGGAAATATGGGAGCTGATGCTACGGAATATGGTGTTGTCCAATTAAGCACTGGCCAACCAGTCGAGCGGATTGTCGCAAAGTAACTGACGGCGCTGCGTGTTGCCAAGCTGCAGTATGTTCGTCAACCAGTTGTCAGCGTCGCGCATGGTACCAGCCGAGCCGACAAAGTGCTCGCCACTCGCATCGCGGGCGGCGCGATCGGTGCCAATCGTTACCTGTCGCTCGCCAAGCTGATACGTTCCCGGTCCCAAGCCAGCCGCGCTGATGGCATCAGAGACGACCGCTAGACGTTCCAATGGTACCCACTGCAAAAGGTTTCGGAAGAGCAATTCGGGAACATGAAAGCCATCCGCGATCAAAGTGAAACGGAGTCGATCAGCGCGTCGTAAGGCGCGGTAGATAATGTTGTCATGGCGATCCATCAATCTCGGACAACCGTTCCCCAAATGAGTGAACAGCCGCAGCCCCGAGGCGATGCAGGTATCGAGTTGCTCCAGCGTCGCATCAGTATGACCGGCCGCGACCAAGATTCCACGTTCACGGCACATCTTAGTGAGATGGCCACCGGTGTCGACTTCAGGTGCCAACGTGACCAGTCTCACTAGTCCACCACCGGCAGCGAGTAACTCCTCCAGGGCGCTTTGGTCCTGAGCCAGTGCATAGCGGGGCGGATGAGCGCCAATGTAGCCTGGGACCGGAGACAGAAACGGACCTTCGATATGCAAGCCTTGAAAGACCGTCGCGGCCTCTGGATTTGACTTAACCGCTTGACAAACATTGGCGATGCACTGTGTCATGACATTGAGCTCGCCCGTAATGATAGTTGGAAATGCGACAGTGACTCCGTCCGCTCTCATCGCCGCTGCTGCTCGGCCGAGCGCCTCAGGCGAAGTTCGTGGGTCGTTAAAGTCGATCCCCTGATACCCGTTGACTTGCAAGTCGACGTAGCCCGTGGCGGTTGCTGGATTAGACACCGACTCTCCTAAACTCTGGATCGAGCATGGAAAAAAACAATTCGCCCTGTTCTAACTCGCCGGTGCACTCAGTACCTGACACTCAGCCAATGTGCTAGCAGACAGCAAACTACTACTCTCAGTGTCCAACACCAATGTGGTCCGTGCATGCTTACGGAGCGCGGAGGCGGGAATCGCAGGGGAAATATCTTCCTCAAGCGTCCCCCGCACAGCTTCCGCCTTGCGACGATCGGGAACCGAACACAAGATTACTTCCGCCCTGAGGATCTGTGCGATTGACATGCTGATCGCCTGCGTCGGAACCTGTGCCAACGAGTCGAACCAACCTTCACCCACTTGTTGCTTGCGGCAGGCCTCGTCCAAATCGACGATCAAATAGGGTTCGGTGGTGTCGAAATCCGCTGGGGGATCATTAAATGCCAAGTGTCCATTTTCACCGATGCCACATAACAATAAATCGATTCGCTCTTCGGCGATTGCCGCGCTAGCCGAGCTCCGCAGGTGTGCTGCCGGAATCGTTCCATCCAAATATAGAAATGATTTCAATGGCACTCGCTCGACAAATCTCCTCTTTAGGTAACCGCAAAACGATGCCGAGTGGGATTGTTCGAGACCTAGATACTCGTCCAAGTGAAAGCCCCGCACCCGTTTCCAATCGACCCCCGGCTGCTGCACGAGACTTTCGAGCACCTCAAATTGGCTTGACCCAGTCGCGACCACTAAGTTGCACGTTTCGTATTGCGCCAAGCAACTGCGTAGAACGTCCGCCGCTTGTTCGGCGGTGCTCTTTCCCAATTCAGCACGATCTTGCGCGACAATGACTTTCATAGATCGTTTCCCTTATCAAACAAACTCTTGACGTTGCATAATTGTTTTTCTAGTCCCCAAGCAGAGTCTGGTTTTCTGGTTCCCAGGCTCTGCCTGGGAACCCACTGTCTTTCAGGCTCCGCCTGTTGAGCCTTGGCAGCCCAGGCGGAGCCTCCAAGGCGGTGCGTTCCCAGGCAGAGCCTGGGAACGAGGGGTACGAGGGTTTTCAGTACGGACAGAACGTGAGAGCTTTGACACTGTTGCCAAAACTCCATGCCAAGTCGGGCCGTCGGATTGCAACAGATTTTTTGAAACTTGTCTCTGCCCTTCGCGTCTGTATAGTTATAGTTACGCCAAGCGAGCCGGTTCTCTATTTTGCATTGAAAACCGAGGCTGCCTAGACGGGCAGGGTAACCTCCACTCCTGTGGGGGTGTCCTCTTTACTCCAAAGGAACCTGACATGCACTGAAATGAGCTTTAGTTTTGCGGCTCCAATCCCTTTTGCTAGCCAAAATGTGATTTAATACGCCACTAACCATTGACACCGGACCAATGAGCTCCCATAATCACCAGTCGCCACCGCGAATTGCACCCTTTGTGTACCACCCAGCTACTGAGACTTTTCAGGATGTTTCTGCATTTGAAGCCATTGTCCCGCGCGACTGTGTAAAGGTGCTGCCACTGTGCTGTCACCCTCAACATTCGCCAAGCTTTCAATGCCGGAACGAATTTTTGATGGAGGAAAAAATGGCTTCAGGTACGTACTTTTTTCGTTCTTGTCCCACCTGTGGACGACATCTCAACGTGAGGATTGAATTGTTGGGAAGAGAAGTGGAGTGCGCGCAATGCCACGCCATCTTTGTTGCCAACGAAGAACCCGAAGTCAGCCCCGATGACCAACGCATCGAGCAGATTTTGGCCCGCGCCCAGCGGTACATCGAATCAGTTCAAGCGGTCAATGCGACAACCGCAGAACAGCTCTAGATCTTCCCAATAGCCTGGGTAGGTTTTTGCCGTACATCCAGGATCCTTGATCACAATCCCAGCGGTTCGCAGTCCCACCAGTGCCAAGCTCATGGCCATGCGGTGGTCGTGATAAGTTTCAATTTCTGCTGGCAGTATTTTTAGCGGCGGGTGAATGGTCAATCCGTCTTCAAACTCATCGACGTGAGCCCCTAGGCGTTGAAGTTCGCAAGCTAAATCGGAGATGCGATCGGTCTCTTTTACGCGATTGTGCGCTACGCCGCGGACCGACGTTGGTCCGTTGGCGAACAATGCCACCGCCGCCAACGTCTGCACCGTGTCGCTAATATGCGCCATATCAACTTCAACTCCAATTAAGTCTCCGCCGGTTACTTCGATTGAGTTGTCACGGTAAACAACTTGGCAACCCATTTGCTCGAGCACTCGACAGAACTGGACATCACCCTGCAGACTCTTCTCACTCAGTCCTACTACTCGACCAGTTCCGCCTGTGATGGCAGCTGCTCCCCAAAAATAAGAAGCCGCTGAGGCATCGGGCTCGATCGCATAGTTCGTTCCCCGGTAGCGATTGGACGCACCTCGATGCCCCGAGGCAATTGTCAGAGGGCCGCGGGCCGAACCGCCGACTTGAGCACCAAAAGCACGCATCACCGCTGAGGTCATCTCCACGTAGGGAACAGAGACCAATTCTCCGTCCACGTGCAACACTACGTCCTGGGTTGCTTGCGGTGCGGCCAACATAATGCCCGAAAGATATTGGCTCGAAATATTTCCAGCCACAGTGGCTGAGCCGCCGCGCATGCCAGTCGTGTCAACTAACACCGGGGGACAATCGGGATGCTGCTCGTTGCGACTGCTAACTTGACAACCCAATTCCTGCAGCGCGCGGAGCAAATCGCCGATCGGCCGCTGTCGCATTCGCTCGACTCCATCGAGCAGGTACCGTCCACCACAAGCGGCCAAGGCAGCCGTTAAAAAACGAATCGTCGTGCCGCTGTTGCCAACGAACAACTCGGCATGCGGGTGCGAAAGCTTCCCTCCGCACCCCATGACTTGTAAACATCCCTCTGCCACATCGTGTTTCATCACCACGCCAACTTGTTGCCAAGCTGCGATCATGACTTGCGTATCTTCGCTATCGAGCACTCCAGTCAAACGGCTTTCGCCATCAGCCAGGGCCGCACAGACGATCGCGCGATTGGTAATGCTCTTGCTCCCCGGTGGCGTAATACTTCCATGCACGGGTGCCGAGGGGTGGATTTGAACGGCGCGATTCAAGTGAGTTTTCCTAGAGGCTGGGGAGGTCTGATGGAAATGTACTTTCGCATTTTTACCGTAGCCGTATTCTTAACGTAGCTGCAGTCGCCAGACTGCAGGGCGTTAACATTTATTGCGGGGAGTCTACGTTCTGGCGAACGTAGCTACAATTTTGGGAGTCTACGTTCGGGCGAACGTAGCTACAATTTTGGGAGTCTACGTTCTGGCGAACGTAGCTACAATTTTGGGAGTCTACGTTCTGGCGAACGTAGCTACAATTTGGGAGTCTACGTTCTGGCGAACGCAGCTACAATTTTTGTCTTAACAAATCGAGTCCGGTCTTCGCCACGCGTGGCCCGAGGACATCGGGGTGCCCACCCATCGATCGCTCATGATGCTCAACGCCTTCCGCCGTGGCGACGGCAAAGTTGAAGGTGAATGGCTGTGTGGCTGTTTCCATCGCGGCTTGTGTCGGATACGTTCCGACAACTAGTACTACATCCGCACCGAACCGCTGCCGCGCTTGACGGGCCACCCCCTGCCACAGCGACTCTCCGTCGACTCGCGCTCCGGTGAACCACTCAGCAGCTCGCTCCAAAGTCGGAAAGGCGATCCCGCCTCTGTAGCCAGACTCCTGCATCTCGGGTTGACCGGCAGACGCAGGCACGTCACATTTCAACATCCAGTCACTGACCCAACTGGCCGCTCCGACCTCGACGCTCGCCAGCGTCAATCGCTGCTGAGCAAGTTGCCGTAGCACTGCATGCTCGAGCTCATCTTCTCCGGCGCCAAAAATCATGCTCCCTAAGGCCAGCTCAATCTGGTCGAGCGTCGGACGAACTAACTCCGCAAATTGCGCTTCGCTGTGCGCCCTGGCGACAATTCGCAATGTTATCGTCGCGCGACTGACGGTGATTCCCACGGTTGGATCACGACCACGATCAATCAAATCAGGGAGTAGCACTTCAACGTCACTCTCGCCGATCCCAAACAGCTTGACGGCATGTTGTCGCAAGCGTCCCTGATTACCTCCCAGCATCGCCTCGATACGTGGCACGACACTTTCGTACCACATCTGTTTCATTTCTGCGGGGACGCCCGGCAGGGCAAACAAACGACTCGATCGCCTCACCAGTTCACCCGGCAGGTCGACGCTTAAGTCGATGCCAGGTGCCGAACCATGGGGATTGGCAATCACGCGACTACCGTTGGGAAACATAGCTTGCAATCGATTGCGATCGGGCATAGGTCGATTACGACTGGCGAACATCTGTTCAATTTTCTGTAGTGACTCCTGATCGAGCTGCAGGGGGGCCGCGAAGGCCTCGGCCATTGCTTGACGGGTTAGATCATCGAGCGTTGGTCCCAGTCCGCCAGTTGCCACGACAATCTCTGCGCGCTGTGCCGCCAAGGAAAAGGCGTTAATGTTTTGGGCCAGGTCATCCCCGACGGTCGTATGCCGTATCGTGGTAATCCCCAATTCTCCCAGTCGTGTGCTCAGCCATTGTGAGTTGGTGTCGAGTCGCTGACCGCTGGTCAGTTCATCACCGATCGAGATCACTTCCGCCTGCATTACTCGCCGATCATCCATTGGGGTTCGAAGTCTGCTGAAGGTTGCTTGGATGTCATCTTGAGTGTTGTGCGCTGGGTGCCATGTCGTACTGAGACGGTGTTGATCTGGCTCTCGTTGGTCTCGAATAGAACCCGGTTGAACAGTTTCACTTGCCTGCGCTCCTCTGGTAATTCAAGCTCAAAGTAGAGCCACAGCCAAGCCCCCTTCAATTCTTGACCCACCCAATGTAGTTTCGATTGCGGCGCTGTTGACTCAAGGTTTGCCAGTTTATCAGCGACCACCGAGTTGTCAGCGCCTGCCAAATAGAAGGTGCGATTGAGAAGTTCGACAATCTTCTCTGTCGCTTGCGGCTGTTCGATATCGACGCGCTCGCCCGTCATCCCGGCCAGCGCTTGCTCCAGATCAATGGCTTGCAATTTAAGACTGACCTGTAGTCGCTGCGACTTGGCGTCGTACTCGACCTCCGCCGTACTAATGTGAAACGGATGCGCGCTTACCACTCCCTGCCAACCAACAAGCAGCAAGCAGACACATACTGCTGCGGGTAGCATTGTCCTACTCGTAATACAACACATGGAAAACAGACTTCCTTAATTGTTTTTTGTTCTTGGACAGCCCCCGGTGTCCGAGATTACGCTCGTTCCCAGGCTCTGCCTGGGAACGCACTGTCTTGGAGGCTCCGCCTCCCGCCTCCCTCCCGCCTCCTTGGGCGCCCCGACGCAGCCTAGCAACTACTATCATAGTTCGCGACCAGCCTTTAGGTGCCATTGCGTGTCGAACGCTGTCAAAAAGCGGCTAAAGCCTGGACTCCAACACAGACTGACGCTGTCCAACGATCCCTCTATCTTTTTGCCGCACATTTTTTTGTCGTTAAACTGTTTGAAGAGTAGAACAATTGTCCCCAATTGTTTGAGATTTTGTGACACTTCTCGCTGAACACCACCATTCTCGTCAGTTAATCGTGCTCATCCTCAATGAAATGGTGCTCGCGCTCGATTCGAGTACGAGTACGAGTACGAGTTCGAGCACGAAAATGCAAGCAACAGTTAGCTTTTACTGATTTCGCACTACGGATATGGTGGTGACAAGCGAGCAGTGTCAGATTTAGACAAAGTCAAGCAATCCGAAGAGGTGAACCACTTGGGGTGAACCATTGAGGACCATGGTTCTACTCTGTCTCAATACTCATGGTTACCGTGAAAGGTTAGGCTATTTCTGCCGCTTGCCGAAGCGACTGACCGGCGGAGCGGTCAGCGACTTTACGCGAATGCTTACCAGTAAACGTACTGCATAAACTTTTCGGATTGGGCCTTGGGGAGTTTCGATAGATCGCTTACCAAATAGCGGTTCTCCTCGGTATCGATCAGTAGTTTTCCATTCTCGCCAAAATCGATCGCTTGGCTTTGTGTCCAGCGAAGCGCAAACTTTTCGCGTCCAGCTGCCGTTTCGACATCGAAATCGAGATAGCCAGCCCGCAGATCAATCGAATGGATTCGCCGGATTTCGCGCAGCAGATACCGTCGCTCGAGTGCTTGCAGTAGCACTTTAGCCGACTCGTCTGGCCATTCTTCTAAATCGCGAAGCATCCCCAATTCGATTTCATCGCCAGCTTCATTCCAGCCGCGAACACTCAGATATTGTTGAGGATGGCTGGCCGGAAAAGTACGGACCACGAACAGCCCTGTCGCCAGTCGTTCGTCGTCCCGCCACAATTCCAATTCGTCGTAACTTCCGGTTTGAAAGTAGTGCCGCGCTGGATCGAGCCAGACCAACCGCTGTTTAGATGCGGCTGTTTCGTCAGACTGTTCTGCTTCGCGCTCTTGGTCAACCGCTGATTGAAAGGAGGCCGCGCAGCGATTGGTCGGCGACAATCGTTGGGCAGACCCGCTATCCAACGCTGCTTCCTCAGCATTATCTTTGGTCGGTTTGTCATCGGCGACAACCAGCAAGCGATCGACGTTGGGATCTTTAGAAACTTGAGTTTGAATTCTCACCAACCGCGCGTAGACTCCGTCCGCGGCCAGCAATTCGGCATGTGAGCCCTGTTCGACCATCTCCCCACGATCAAAGACCAGAATGCGATCGGCATTGCGGAGCGTCGATAGCCGGTGGGCGATGGCCACCGTGGTCCGACCTTGAATCAGTACTTCCAGTGCTTCTTGGATACTCCGTTCCGACTCGGCGTCAATGTTGCTGGTCGCTTCGTCAAGTATCAATATTTGTGGCGCGTAGAGGAGGGTGCGGGCGATGGACAAGCGTTGCTTCTCACCACCGGAAAGTCCCGCGCCACGTTCGCCCAACAGCGTTTCGTAGGCCAACTCGGTGCGACAGATGAAGTCGTGCGCGCCTGCCGCTCTGGCCGCTTCGAGCCCCTCTTCCAGCGTCGTGGTCGGACGACCATAGGCGAGGTTTTTCCAAATCGTGCCACGAAACAGGAACGACTCCTGAAACACGATCCCAATTCGCGAACGGAGTTGATGCATCGATAGCTGCCGCAGATCAATCCCGTCAACGGTGATCGAGCCCTCTTGGACATCGTAGAAACGCCCGAGCAAATTGACCATCGTCGTCTTGCCCGAGCCACTGCGACCCACGATGCCGATCATCTCTCCAGGTTTCACCGAAAATGAGATGTCCTTCAAGACCGGTTGATTGCGATCGTAGCCGAAACTGACTTTATCGAAACGAATCTCGCCTCGCGGTTCATTCCATTCGACTGGCTGCTCGGGTTCAGCGATGGTCAGTGGCATGTCGAGCAACTCCAGCACGCGCTTGCTGCCGCTCAAGAAGCTGGTCAACCAGGTCGTGAAGTTTGACAGCGCGCTGAGCGGGGCGTAGAACATGGCCAAGTATGCTAGAAAGGCGATCAACTGCCCCAGCGTCATCTCTTGCCCAATCACATCGCGGCCACCGACGTACCACACGATCAAGCCACCCAAGCTGAACACTAATTGCATCGCCGCCGAATAGCTGGCGTTGGTCTGATCGACCCACAATCGCCACTTGCGCAGTGAATCGCTGGCGGTCTGAAAACGATCGAACTCGCGGTCCTCTTGCGCAAAAGCTTTCACTACTCGAATACCGTTCAACATGCCGTTCAGGACCGACATCTGTTTGCTCGATGCGTCCCACAAGCGATAGTAGTGAGGATAAACTTTCTGCCAAAAGACCCACGACCCAACAAACACCAACGGGACCGGAATCAACGTGAAGAGCGCCAGTTTAGGGTTGATCCAGACGAGCATCGCTCCTACACCGACCAACTGCACCGTTTGCAACAAGAAGCCACCGGTGATTTGGTGCATCATGCCATGCAGTACTTCGCTATCATGCGCCACTCGGCTGAGCGTCGAACCCACCTGATGGCGATCGTAATAGACGACGGCGATATTCTGCAGTTTGCGCACCATCTGCTCGCGGAGGGTGCAGGTCAAACCAGTACCGATTACCGTCGCCACGCGACCTTTCACCCAGCCGACCGCCGACAGCACGACTCGGGAAGCGGCCAAAGCCAGCACGACGATCAAGAGCGCGGTCGTGAAACCCGTATTCCCCGTCTGCGCAGCCTCGGGCCCCAGGATATGGTCGACCATGTATTGTTGCAGCTTGGGTGGAATCAGTTCCGCAGCTACCCCCACAATCGTTAGCGCGCTAAGGAATAACGCCCCTCGTAGATGCGGTCGCAGCAACTCCGTCACTCGTCGCAGAATTTGCCCTTTCTGCAAACACCGCGGACACGACTCGTGGACAGTTGTTAGTCGCAATTGACAACTGCCGCAACGTGGCGGATCGAGCTCCTTGTCCCAAGCTGACTCTACCTGCGCTCCATCCACGCGCCGTTGGCTGACCTCCGCCTGCAAGATGTCGTCCGGCGAGCTGTCATCATTCTGTTCGCTTTCGAGAAATTGCTCCAAGCGCCGGGAGACCTTATGAAACCGTCCCGACAAGCGATTGGAGAAACGCAAGATGTCGATCCACCCCTCCTCCAACTTGGCTTGCAACAGACCGGAGCCAGTCCCGGATGTAGTGCGGAACTTTTGTATTTTGTTCCACTCAACCACGCGCCGCACCACACCTGCGTCGCGCGCGGCGAGTTGTTCAAGGGCCACGGAGTGTTCGACCACCGACAAGTGATCGGGGGTGACGACCAGCCACAGCGAAGCTCGCGAGCCGTCCAGGCGAATATCAGTATCGATCGACAGCAATACCGGCCGATGGTTCAACCCAGCGGCATCCAAACTACCATTCACGGCAGTTGGAACAAGCGAAGCGTTTGACAACTAAGGAGTAACCCTGTCTATAAAAGTGAAGCGGAAATCTGATGCGACCATGCATCGTAAGAAGACAGCGACAATGGACAAGGGACTCCGCAGCAAAAAAATACTCTTGCCAACGCACTAAAGTCGCTGACCGCTCCGACGGTCAGTCGCTAAAGTGTCAACCAATTGTGGAATTGTCCAACTACCTAGTTGCCGCTAAGCATGGTTCGGCGGAGCGATCCACGACAATGGAGCTATTCCAGTCGACGCCACTCCACCGCATCAACCTCATCCAACGCTCCCGCTGCCATATCACTTTCCTCATCGTTTTCAGCGAAATCAGCCAGCGCCGACAACTCCGATCCGGTCGTGGCCACTACGAAATTGAAATTCCCCTCACCGGCGTTTTCAGCTAGCCGAGCCATGATTGCGCGCTGCTTTACAAAATCGTCGAAGGGACCGCTGATATACATGGGCTTACCATCTTTATCTCCCATGGGAAACACTTCCGTGCATTGCGACGCATCGACGTCACCAAACATCGCAAAAGCTTTATGGAAATCTTCGCAGGGTGCGAATCCGAGGCCCCCCGTGAACAGGACAGTTTGTTCGATCAAGGCCCGCGCCCGCTCCGGCGACGAAGTCTGCAGTGCCTGCCGTGGGTCGGCGCGCGGTGAGGGGGGATTGCCCTCCCCGTCGCTGGGGCGCCGACCCTCCCTTCCGAAAGTCGCGTCAGAAAGACGCAACTTTCGGCGGGAGGGTGACTTACGTCCGGCCTTACCGGCGATCAGCGAGAAGTGTCCTTTAATTTCAAGCTATCTCATCTATTGCTTTTCTCCAAGTCCAGTAGTTAATTGGACAGCGCCACTTTGAGCATTAGAATTAGTCGCAAGCTCGTTGGTTTACAGCCTTTAGACGCATTTGCATGTCAAATTCCCCAAGGGGGCTGAAGCCTGGACTCCAGCCCAGATTGGCGTTGGCCAATTAATCCATCGTCAAAAACTCGTTGGAATTGAGAATCGCCAAGCATGCGACCGCGCGTGAATTCTCGTCTTCAACTAACGCTCGCAACAATTCGGTCTCCTCTTCGGTCGCCGAGCGCGACAACGCGATCCGAAATAGCCGATCAATCCATGCGTCATTCCCAATCGCTCCTTGGTTGCCAAACGTACGAGTGACGTGGGCGCTGAGCTCGTCCGCACAGCGATTTGATAGTTCACTGTTTAGCATTTGAAGGGCTTGAGTGGCAGTGGTGGAACGATTCCTTTGTGGACAACTGGCCCCGGCGTCAGGGCGATCAAAGACATCGAACAGCGGATATCGCAAATTGCGTCGCGCGAAGATATAGATACTGCGCCGATAGTGCGCCGCCTCGCTCGGGCTCGTTTGCCACTGGCCTTTTAGAAGCGTCCCGGTCAGTTCGCGCGGAAGCGGTGGCATGACGCTGGGACCACCTGCCTGACTGTCGAGCAATCCAGCTACGGACAACATTGCATCACGAATCACTTCCCCCTCCAACCGTCGCCGCGGAAAGCGGCTATACAGATCATTTTCTGGATCTGCCTCCAGTCGCTCGGACCAACTCACATCACCCACCTGCTGGCGACTCGCTTGTCGATAGGTGGCCGAGAGTACCATCTCGCGCTGCAACGCTTTGAGACTCCACTGCTTCTCTCGCAATGTGACAGCCAACCAATCGAGCAATTCCGGGTGCGTGGGGCCGCCCGCTACGACTCCCACGTCACTGGGGTTTTCGAATAAACCCTGCCCAAAGTGCTGCTGCCACAGACGATTCACGATCACGCGCGCCACCAAAGTATTCTCCTCGGCGAAGAGCCACTGAGAAAACGATTCGCGCGGTCGCTCTGCATCACAGTTCAACGCTGACTCTGGTAACACGCCAATGCGTGGAAAAGCGGCACGCACGATCGGTCCCGGTGAAAGCAAATCACCGCGATAATACAAGCGCGGTTGCAGTTCACTGATACTCCCAACAAACACATTAAAGGGTTGATCGCGACGCAACTCCGGAATTGACGATTCAAAAACCCCGCGCAAGCGATAAAAGTCCGCTTGACTGATCGGATCGTATTTATGGTCATGACACTGAGCGCAGTGCATCTGCAACCCCAACAGCGTTGCTCCAACTGCGGATGTCAATTCGTTCAGTCGATCGTGCCGCCGGAGCTCCTGTTCATTCAGGTCTGGCATATCCGCGCTGGCCAAACAGAACATCGTGGCAATGTGGTCATCGGCTGAACCGGTCAAGTCACCGTGCAATTGCAGGCCCACAAAGCGATCGTAGGGTAGATCGTCATTGATTGCTTTAATCAGCCAATCGCGGTACAGCCACGCACCCTCGCGAACTCGATCGTGTTCAAACCCATCGGTCTCGGCGAAACGGGCCAAATCCAGCCACGCTTGTGCTTGTCGCTCGCCATACTCGGGCGAACTCAACCACCGCTCGGCCCAATGCTGGTACGCGTCGGAGTCATGCTGGCAATCGTTCAGGAAATTTTCCTGCTCGCTCGGCGTCGGCGGCAAGCCCAATAAATCCAGTTTCAATCTTCTAAGGAGTGTGGACTGATCCGCTTCCGGTGCAGGTTTCAATCTAACTTGTTCGAGTTGCTGCAGCACAAAAGTGTCAATCGCATTGCGAGGCCAATTAATGTTTTCGACCTGTGGCAGCGGCGGGGACACGATCGGCTGAAAGGACCAATGTTCCCGGTCGGAGTTGGTGATCGGAGGCTCCTGAATCGCTATCCCCAGTTCAGGCTCCACAGCCAACGCGAGTTGCCAGGGGACAACACACATTAATGCCAACACGGCTCTCATGCCAAAATCTCCCTCACTATTTCCACATCGTCGGTGGGGCCGATCAGCCGTTCATCCAAGCCGTTGTGATAGTAGGAAAGTTTTTCGTGATCGATGCCCAACAAGTGCAACAGCGTCGCATGGAAGTTGCGAATATGTACCGGTTTCTCTTGAGCTCGCAAGCCAATCGCATCGGTGGCTCCGTAAGCCATGCCACCACGAATTCCACCACCGGCCAACCACACACTGTATCCCCACGGATTATGATCGCGACCGTTTCCCCCTTCGCTCATCGGCATTCGCCCAAATTCGCCACCCCAGATCACCAGCGTCTCGTCCCACAAACCGCGTTGCTTCAAATCTTGCAACAAACCGGCGACAGGCCAATCGGTGGCCGCGCACAACTTGCCGTGATTGTCGGCGACATCTTTGTGCGCGTCCCAACCGTTGGTATCACCCGAATAAACTTGGACAAAACGAACTCCGCGTTCAATCATCCTCCGCGCCAAAAGACAACGCGTCCCAAAATCGTTGGTCGCGGACTGTTCGATGCCATATTGCCGTAGCGTGTGAGGCGATTCGTCGCGCAGATCGACCAACTCCGGTGCGGTAGCTTGCATGCGGAAAGCCAATTCGTAGGCCGCCATGCGCGCGGCGAGCTGATCATCGTAATCGCGCTCAACCAAGTGGCGTTGGTTGAGTTGTTGCAATACATCCAACATCCGCCGCTGTTCTGCTGACGAAAGTTTTTCCGCCGATTCGAGATGCAAGATCGGGCGCGCGCCGGACCGCATGGTTGTGCCTTGATAGGTAGCTGGCAGAAAGCCGTTTCCCCAAGCCGGTGGACCACCCTTCAATCCTCCCGCCGGATCAGGCAAAACCACAAAAGCCGGCAAGTCCTCATTCTCCGCGCCGAGCCCATACGCGACCCAGCTTCCAACACTTGGCCGGCCCATTAATATGCCGCCGGTATTCATTTGATAAACGGACTGCGGATGATTGACACTATCGCCATGCAAGCTGCGAATCACGCACAGATCATCGGCGAATTCGGCTGTGCGCGGGAGGAAATCACTGATCTCCAATCCCGATTCGCCGCGTGGTCTGAAGGGCTTGATGGCGGGGAGCAATGGATTCTGTGCCACTTTGCGGCGCGTCATCACTGGGCCAAAACTCTCCGGTAGCGTTTGCCCAGACAACCGCGTCAGCTCAGGTTTGGGATCGAATAGATCGACGTGGCTGGGTCCACCGTGCATGAACAACCAAATCACCCGCTTAACCCGCGGCGCAAAGTCCGTGGACTGCTCTCCGCCATGTACATCCCGTCGTAGCAGCGAAGTCAATGCCAACGCTCCCAGACCACTTCCAGCCTGCTGCAATAGTTGTCGTCGATTGAGCGAGTTCATAAAAACGATTCACTAGGTTGGCGGAGTAGTCAGCGGTGCGCAAGTTGACGGTAGCAGCAGTCCATAATCTTAACCGATTTTGCAAACGTTCACGCCCTGTGACATCGAACGATCGAATTCCTAACTCTAATCATACTCCTAATTTTAATCGGCCAAAAATACTTTCGGCCCCAATATCAGCTCGACGCGCCAGCGAGTGAGGCGTCGTTTTGTCAGAGGTTACCCCCGCCAAGTAGGGCGTCGCTGGCGACCCACTCGCCGGCGCGTCGAGCTGAGACTTCTGTTGAGCGTCACCCCACTAATGCTTTCAAATCAATCGCCGCAGGTGCCATCTGCACGGTGCAACATGCAGATTAAGAGTAAGATTAAGACGAGCTGACACACATCTCCACACTCTCTCAAGCCGGAGCACCTCGATGCTACTCCCCCATAGACTGATCATCGCCTGCCTGATCTTCGCTGGGATCATGCCAGCCTTGCCGGCTCAACAGCTTCAGCTCACGCTTCGCTATCAACAACCAGTCGCCGATGGTATCCCACGCTATCATCGATTCACTCGCGACGAAACCTGGCAAGCCAGCGAAACCGCTTTGATTATTTGCGACATGTGGGATGCGCATCATTGTGTCAACGCGGTCCGTCGTGAAGCGGAGATCGCGCCACGCATCGACGCCTTGGCTAAGAACCTTCGCAACCAGGGAGCCACCATCGTGCACGCCCCCAGTAGCTGCATGGACCACTACCAGAATCATCCGGCACGCAAGCGGGCACAATCTGTGCTACGGTCGCAGTTGCTGCCACCAGATATCGATAGTTGGTGCGATCAGATTCCCAGCGAGGAAGCGGCAGACTATCCCATCGATCAATCAGCAGGGGGCGAAGACGATGATCCCGCCGATCACCAACAATGGGCCGAGCGACTGCGCAGCCTCGGTCGCGATCCAGGTGCCCCCTGGCG
Organism: Pirellulaceae bacterium; assembly: GCA_041741715.1. Taxonomy (GTDB): domain Bacteria; phylum Planctomycetota; class Planctomycetia; order Pirellulales; family Pirellulaceae; genus Aureliella. The sequence continues at coordinate 34,099 of JBGSJT010000063.1, forward strand.
AGCACAATGCGCGTCGATCGAAATCGATGCAGAGCACGATTTCATCAGCGATAGTGGATCGGAAATCTGGAGTGTCTTGACTGACAACAAGATTTCCAATGTGATTTTGGTTGGAGTGCATACCAACATGTGTGTCCTTGGGCGTCCCTTTGGACTGCGGCGATTGGCCGCTGCGGGTAAGAACGTTGTGCTCGCTCGCGATCTAACAGACACCATGGTCGATCCCAAGGCATGGCCCTATGCCAATCATTTCACCGGGACTGATTTGATTCTTGGCCACATCGAACGCTATGTTTGCCCAACGTTTTCTAGCGACCAAATTTTAGGTGGCAGCGCACATCGTTTCTCTGCTGACGATCGCCCACGCCTAGTTATGCTGATCGCCGAGGATGAATACAAAACCGAAGCGACGCTACCAGCCTTTGCCGCAAAGCACTTAAGCCAACACTTCAGTGTCACTACTTGTTTTGGTAGCGAGACCGAGCGCGAAAAGATCATCGGTATCGAAGCGGTGGCTGCAGCCGATGCACTCTTGATAAGCGTTAGGCGTCGTCCGCTCCCCGCCGCCGACTTGGCCTTGATCCGCGCCTTCGCAGCTAGCGGCAAGCCGATGATTGGCATTCGCACCGCCAGCCATGCATTTTCACTTCGCAATAATGAGCCCGCCGAAGGACTGGACGTGTGGCCCGAATTCGATGCCCAGATATGGGGTGGGGGTTACACCAATCACTATGGCAATGATCTCAAATCGAAGCTCATAGTCAACGACTCGGTCCGCTCACATCCGATACTTGCCAGTGCCGCCGTCACTGGAGACTTGATACCCGGCGGTTCACTTTATAAAACTTCACCGCTACAGCCCGGTAGTCAATTGTTACTCTCAGGGAGTGTACCTGACCAGCAGCAACTTGAACAGCAACCAGAGCCGGTTGCCTGGACGTTTATTCGCAGCGACGGTGGTCGCTCGTTCTACACTTCGCTCGGTCACGTTGATGATTTTACGCAAAGTCAATTTGAAGCGTTGCTATCTGCTGGTATTCACTGGGCCTGCGGTCTGCCGCCTCACAGTTACCAAGAGATTCAACAGCAAAATCAACGCTACGCCGCAGGCCGGGGCAAACAACGTCGCTGATCGTTCCGCCGATCAGTGCTTAAGAGTTCTAGCACTACCACAAATATTCCAGATCCAAGAAGTCCTTAATGAATATCATAGCAGACACCAAACACATCATCGAGTCGCTTGGCATGGCATGGATGTTACTTGCCGGCCTCACACAAACCTCGGCCAACGCCGCAGAGAATTCTCCCCAGCCGAATATTGTGTTCATCATGGCCGATGATCTGGGGTGGGCCGATGTGGCCTTCCACGGGGGGAACGCTCCAACGCCGCATCTGGATCAATTCGCGAGTCAAGGTTTAGAGCTGACGCAGCATTACGTGGCACCAGTCTGTAGTCCCACCCGCACGGGACTGCTCACCGGTCGCTGCTGGAGCCGTTTTGGCGTGGTCAATCCCCAAAACGAACAGGCGCTCCCCATGGAGACCACCACGCTGGCCAGCGCGCTCCAGTCGGTCGGCTACAAAACCTGCTTAACTGGTAAATGGCATTTGGGTTCGCTCCCCGAGTGGGGCCCCAATCACTTTGGTTTCGATCACTCGTATGGTTCCATGGCGGGTGGTGTCAGTCCTTGGAATCATTTCTACAAACAGGGTCCCTATTCGCGAACATGGCATCGCAATGAAACACTGATCGAGGAAATTGGGCATGTGACCGATTTGATCACCCAGGAAGCGGTGCAGTGGATCGAATCGCAAGGCTCAGCACCATTCTTTCTGTACGTCCCCTTCACGGCTGTCCACTTGCCTGTCAAGGAACCCTCCGAGTGGCTTGAAAGAGTACCGGGTGAAATCGAGGGAGACGTGGCGCGACATTATGCGGCAAGTATCATGCACCTGGATGATGCTGTGGGGAAGATAGTGCAGGCATTGAAAGCGACCAACAAGAGCGACGATACATTGGTAGTCTTTACCAGCGACAATGGCGGGAGTACCGCCGAGAACAACGATTTGAAGTATCCCGATGACAACTGCCCCAACGGTGCTCTGACTGGCAACAATACTCCCTTGCGCGGACAGAAAGCAACGCCTTACGAAGGAGGGATTAAAGTCCCCACGTTGGTGATGTGGCCTGGAAGAATCGATGCCACCATCACTGCCACAGGCAAGCTTGAGGTGCCGCTACAGATCATCGATTGGATGCCCACGTTTTGCGAATTGGCTGGCTTTGAAAGCTCGCAAGCGCTCCACTGGGATGGCCTGAATGTGTTGCCACAGCTTCTGGGAAATCAACCACTCATAGATCGTGGGCTTTATACAGTTGGTCCGAATTGGAAAGCCAGTAGCCTGCGTTGGAAAGAATGGAAGCTGATTGAGTTCGGTGAAAAACCTGAGCGGCGGCACGAACTCTACAACCTGCGGCAAGATCCACGCGAAGAGCATGATGTTTCGCAATCCAACTCGGAACAATTGAATCTGCTGCTCGAAAAACTACAACTCGCTCAAGCCCAAGATGACCGTAAGTAAGTCGCACTGCATTGGGTGGCACTGGCCTGGCCAGTGGGATCGAAGCCGTGACTTACGAAGCGAAGCCATTTGAATTGAGCGCTCGGAGTAATGAATTCAAACTACCATTGGCTGCATTCGCAGTATTTGCTTTACTTGGGAAATCGATTGTGGACCTGCTTGTCTTTCCACACCAGTTGTTCGCCAATCATCCTGGGCTAGAACTCAAGCCGACTTGTGTGGTGCTGATTGAAGATAGTCTGTTTTTCGGGGACTATAACTACCCGATGAAGTTTCATCAGCAAAAATTGTGGTTGCATCGTGCGACGATGAAGCGATACGAGAAACTGTTACAGGCCCAGGGAATCGAAACGGTGTATCTGGACTATAATCCCCAGCCAGATTCACTCAAACTTCATTTGCAGCAACTCAAACGGTCCCCGCGTTCCACGCCGCAAAAACTGATTGTGGCTGAACTGACCGATTTCATGCTTGAAAAGAGACTCAAGAGGTCATGTGAGCAACTAAACCTAGAGTTGCAAGTAGTTCCGAATCCAGGATTCATCAACCAGCCAGTTGATAATCAAGCTTATCGGGTCGGAAAGAAAAAGTGGTTCATGGCAGACTTTTACAAGTTTCAGCGAAAGCGGCTCGACATCTTGGTAGACGGCGATCAGCCGACCGGTGGCAAGTGGAGCTTCGACGAAGACAATCGCCGGAGAATCCCCAAGAAATTGCTTACTGAAATCCCCGCATTGCTCGAGCTAAAACGTGATGACATCGACGAAGAGGCTACTCAATACATCCGAAAACGTTTCGCTGACCATCCTGGTAGCCTGACGCGGCTTTTCTATCCGACCTCGCACACCGATGCTGAGGAATGGCTCAAGCACTTTCTGGAGAACCGCTTACAACATTTTGGCGACTACGAAGATGCCATCGTGGAAGGTGAATCGTGGCTTTGGCACAGCGTGTTGACACCGTCGCTCAACATAGGCTTGCTCACGCCCAGCCAGATCGTCTCAGCGACTCTGTCCTTCGGCAAAACCAACGACGTGCCCCTCAATTCACTGGAGGGCTTTTTACGGCAGATCATTGGCTGGCGCGAGTTCATTCGCGCAACCTATCAAGATCTTGGCGTGCCAATGAGAACGACGAATCATTGGAATCACCGACGAAAAATCCCCAGCAGCTTTTACGATGGCAACACCGGTATTGTACCGATTGACGATACGATTCGGCGGGTGCTGGAAGCGGGGTATTGTCACCATATCGAACGTCTGATGGTGTTGGGTGGGTTTATGTTCCTGTGCGAGTTTGATCCGCATGAAATCTATCGCTGGTTCATGGAGATGTTTGTCGATAGCTACGATTGGGTGATGGTTCCCAATACGTACGCGATGAGTCAAAACGCCGATGGCGGGTTGATCACGACAAAGCCATACTTTTCTGGATCGTCCTACATTCGAAAAATGAGTCACTACAAGACTGGCCCATGGTGCGAAGTTTGGGATGGATTGTATTGGCGTTGGATCTGGAATCACACGGATGAATTGGCCAGGAATCCGAGATGGGCGATGATGTGCAGCGCGGCCAAGAAAATGCAAGCTGCTAAACGCGAATTCCACTTGGAAAGGGCGAGGGGATTTTTGGATGGCCTGTAAGTTTGCCTCGACGCATAGACAGGCGATTGTTAGCCTCGCTGGCTAACAGATCGGAAACGTCATTGGCAACAGATCGCTGCCTGCAGAAATCTGGCTTGAGTCAACTCGCGCAAGCTACTTTGCCGTCACTGCCCACAAAGGACAATTGATCTGGCGAAGTACCTGTTCTGTTGTGTTGCCTCTCACCGCATCTAAAAAGCCACGATGTCCATCGGTGGTCATCGCAACCAAATCCGCTTCCAATTCCTGGCTGGCAGCAAGGATCGCGCGGACAACATCTCCTTGTTTAAGGTGTACGTGACAGTTTACGTTTTGGGATGCAATGAGTGGAATGGCTGGCAAACTTGCCTCATCTCCGACGAACAGAAAATGTAAATCGACGTTAGCGATGCCTAGGCTGTCGACGAGTTGCCCGACGGATTCGACTGTGGTGGAACAGTTGGGGTGTAGCGCGATGGGAATGAGAATGCTGCTTAGCTGAATTTCTCCGGTTTCCATCGAGACAAAACCGTCAACACCGTCGGGAACAAATAGCGTAGTGGCAGCCGCGATGCGCGCTATGGGTTCGGCCTTCGAACGGCTAAACCAGCCCCCTGTGGATCGCTGATGCGCAGCCAGGACGACCAGCGACGAAGGGTTGTCAGTCAGAAATTCAGAAATCGTTGCGATTGGTTGAGTGTCGTGCAATATCGTCTTCTCGACATCGATCCCCAGTCGCCCGACAGCCCGCTGGCTACTCCCCACCCGCAATACCTTCCACCGCTCCAATATGCCACGAACACTAGGGAAGTCGCTATGGTGACTGTGATCATGGGGGGCATCGACGTGCAGCATCTTCAATTCTGCATTGACTGCTAATGCAATTTTTAAGGCATGGCAGAAAGCGACCTGGCTGGTCTGCGTGAAGTCTGATGGATGAAATATATTCTCAAACATGTTTCGAATCTTCGTTCCCAAGTACTAACCTATGATCATTTGTAGCTGTGGCTGCGATCGGTCCCCCGTAAAACCGCCAATTCTTAGCAAGAATCAGCCGAGCGCCGCGTCGGAACGAGAGAAAGGACCACGTCCAACTTATGATCACAAACAGACGATTGCGAAAGCCAGTCAAGAAATAGATATGCACTACCAACCAAGCTAACCACGCCAAAAAACCGGTCATGTGGTACTTGCCGACTTGAGCAATGGCGCAGCTCCGACCGATAGTGGCCATTTGCCCTTTGTCCGTATAATGGAACTCAGGGCGAGGCTGTTGATCGAGTTCGCGCTGGATGACTTTGGCAACGTGTCTCCCTTGTTGCATAGCGACGGGCGCGATCCCTGGTAGCAACTCTTGTTTGGCGTCGAGAAAACGACATAGATCTCCAGCGACGAAGACTTCTGGATGCTCGGCAACGGAAAGATCCTTGCCAACCACGATTCGACCCTGGCGATCGCGTTCGAAGGTGGGCTGATTGCCAATCTCCGACGCTTGCACGCCAGCCGCCCACAGGACGGTCGAGGCGTGAATTCGATCGCCCGAGACTTCAACTCCATTTTCGTCAATCCGCGTCACGCGGCTCCCGGTCCAAGTTTGCACACCGAGCGATTCCAAATCACGCATCGCTCGACTCGCCAGCTTCTCGGGAAACATTTGCAACAAGCGTGGTCCAGCCTCGATCAAAATGATGCGGGCGAGCGTCGAGTCGATATTGCGAAAATCGCGAGCCAACGTAAAGCGACTCATTTCGCCGATCGCGCCCGCCAATTCCACTCCCGTCGGTCCACCCCCCACGACAATGAATGTCAGTAGCTTGCGCCGCTGGTCGAGGTCCGTGGTTAGTTCTGCTCGTTCAAAAGCCTCCAACACTCGTCGGCGGATCTCTGTGGCTTGTTCAATGGTCTTCAGGCCGGGGGCGAAGGGTTCCCACTCATCGTGACCGAAGTAGCTGTGCTGGGCACCACAAGCCAGTAACAGGAAATCGTAGGGAACATTCCCAAAACTCGCCTTAATCTGTCGGGCGTTCAAATCAATCGATTCGACTTCGCCACACACCACCCGCACGTTGGTTTGTTTGCTGAGAATGCTTCGCAACGGTGCCGCGATATCGGCTGGGCTGAGACCTGCCATCGCCACTTGATAGAGCAAAGGTTGAAACAGATGATGATTGCGGCGATCGATCAAGGTTATTGAGACACGCTTTTCACGCGACAGTGCCTTGGCGGCATTCAAGCCCGCGAAACCACCACCGACGATGACAACCTGTTTCAGCGTTTCATTCATTGCATCTCTATCCCGCCAGCACCCGTGCACGCGTCTCACCGCTGCCGAGTAGCCGCCGCAGCAGTGGTGTAGTCATAAAGGTAGTCACCAGCGCCATGATGACGAGCATACAGAAGACACTATCGGGTATGACCCCCATGTCACGTCCCACGTTGATGGCGATCAAGCCCATGAGGGCCCGCGTGTTCATCATCAACGCCACACAGCCGCTAGCCCGTAGGCTTAAGCCACCCAACATGGCCGCCAAACCGCAGCCTGTCAGCTTTCCGAAAATTGCGGCCAGCACAACTAAACCACAAATTCCCCACTGCGTCCAGCTATCGAGCAGACCGACATTGGTCCGTAGCCCCGTAAAAGTAAAAAAGATCGGCAGAAAAAGAGCGTAGACCGTCACCTGTAGGCGTCTCTGGGTCGCTTCGCATAACTGTTGCTGTGGCGACAACATGGCACCCAACACGAACGGACCAAAGATTGAAAAGATACCAATCGCATTCGTTGCCGCCGCTGCCAGAAAAATGGCAATCAACACGACGGACAATCCGAAGATTCCCAATTCGTTCGATTCGCCATCAAACAAATAAGTCGCAAAGCGCTTGAAGAAAAACTTGGCCACCAGCCAACAGCCCGCCACGAAGAGTGCCGTCAGGACCAGCATCCACAGCACTTGTTGAACTTCGAACGCGCCATGAATGAGCGTACTCACGGCAGCTAGTAAAATCCAACCCAGCGCATCGTCGATGGCGGCGGCAGTAATGGTCAGCGTTCCCAATCGCGAGCGATGGATGTCGAGTTCGATCATGATCCGCCCCAGGATGGGAATGGCGGTGATCGACAAAGCCACAGCGATAATTAGCACGAAGCCACTGCGATTGAGATCAGCGGCAACTTGGGGGTGCATCCACAGAGCCAACGCAGTTCCTAATCCGAAGGGGAGGGCGATCCCCATAGCAGCCACTCCGACCGCCACACCGCCAACTTTTTTCAAATGGGAGAATTCGAATTCCATGCCAATCAGAAACATCAGCAACATCAGACCCAATTCGCTCAGCGAACGGAATACGACGGCGGTGTCGGTAGGAAATAGAAATGTCACCAAGCCGGGGGCGAGCTGCCCCAGCACCGAGGGCCCCAGCAAGAGTCCAGCGGCGATTTCACCCACCACTTGCGGTTGGCCAAATTTACCAAACACCCAAGCACCGATGCGGGCCGCCGCGATAATCACCACAAGCTGCAACAATACTTTGAGTAGGAAACTTTCAAAGTCATGCATCGTCGTGGCAACTCAACTGATTTTATACACCCAGGATTCTTAGTGAACCTTAGGCGCTAGCTGTGGGCCGCACGGGCAGTTGGACCTACCCAAAAGCCCAGGGTTAGCGCCTGAGGTTCACGACATCAACAGTCACCAGCAAGCAGGGTAACAGATTATGAACTCAACCAGGTCGATTGTGGAAGGGGGAGCCGCGTAAAGAATTAAAAGCCCATAAGCTAATCGTCACAAATGCGCCTGGCAGTCTTGGCGAGCTGCACGAATTCACCGCGCAATCCCGACGTGTCTTCACCCACGTTCTCGAGGGCAGTATCGACGACCCAATCCCAGTCAGCCGTCCCCACGTGTTGGCTACCGCGCAGCAGAAGTCCATAAGCGACCACTGCCGATGCAAATTGAAAATCGCTGGAGGCTGATTGGGGTTGCACGTCATCGGACACGCGGACTTGAAATTCGCTGCTCTCATCGGCGGTCGGCTGTTTGTATCTCAGGTTCACAGTCAACATCGTTCCAGGCTGACTGGTGGCAATCAGTTTAGGCTCCACAAACTCACTCTCCCGCTGGTTTGATGGCCGCGAGGTGGTGCCTCCTGCTGGTACGATTTCATACAACGCAGTCACTGTATGCCCAGCTCCAATTTCCCCCGCGTCCTTGGCGTCATCACGAAAGTCTTGATTCGCCAGCAGTCGATTTTCGTATCCCAACAAACGATACGACTGCACATAGCGTGGATTGAAATCGAGTTGAATCTTCACATCCTTGGCAATCGTCACCAGCGTCCCGCCAATCTGCTCGACCAGCACCTTGCGAGCTTCCAATTGGCTATCGATGTAGGCGTAATTCCCATTCCCTTTATCGGCCAGTTTTTCCATCTTAGAATCTTTCAGATTGCCGGAGCCGAAACCGAGGACCGTTAGAAAGACGTTGCTCTGGGCTTGAGTTTGAATCAGCTCCACTAGCGCGCTATCGTTGGTGGTACCGACGTTGAAGTCGCCATCGGTGCATAGAATCACTCGATTGATCCCTCCTTCGATAAAATTCTGGCGAGCCACGCGGTAGGCCAACTGGATACCTTCCCCGCCGTTGGTCGAACCACCGGCGGTGAGTTGTTCGATGGCCGACAGAATCTTATCTTGCTGCCGCGCCGATGTTGAATCGAGGACTAACCCTGAGGCGCCCGCGTAGACGACAATAGCGACTCGATCCTGCTTCTTCAGTTCGCCGGTCAGCAGCGTCATAGCCGATTTGACCAGTGGAAGTTTTCGTCCCTCCATCATCGAACCCGAAACGTCAAGTAAGAATACCAAGTTGCTGGCCGGTCGCTCCTTTCGCGCCATGTGCGCTCCCTTTAAACCGATGCGCAGCAATTGATGTTCGGCTTGCCAAGGGCAGTCAGTCAATTCGGTCGTCACCGAGAAGGGGTGCTCCCCATCTGGCTCGGGATAATCGTAGTGAAAATAGTTGACCAATTCTTCGATGCGGACTGCTCCAGGGGGTGGCAAAACTCCCTCCTGCAACATGCGTCGGACGTTGGCGTAAGAAGCGGTGTCGACATCGATAGAAAAAGTCGATTGAGGGTTTTCGAGCGCGGTAACGAACGGATTCTCTTCAATCACATCGTACTGTTCAGTATTGAACGCATTGATACTATCGAACGTGCTCGCCCTGAGCGAACCATCTAGCCCACCGCTGGGTACTTGCACTCCCGGCACCGCTCCGCTGCTACTCAACTCTGCGCCAGGTTGAGCACGGCCACATCCATAAGAAAGCAGCAGTGAAAGTGTTACAGCTAAAGCACCTAACGACCAAGCGCAACGCGACACAACGGACCGCATGACAAGACTCCCTAATTGGAATGAAGAAGCGACGTTCTATGAGTTAGACGCGCGCACTGCGGTCGTTATTCCCAAAAAACGCAGACTTCCTCAACAAGAACGGAGGTAGGCTCTGCTGAGGAGCGGGCCTGCCAAGGGATAACTGGGTCAGGGCGAGAAGAATAACTCGCTTGGCCTCGGTAGGACTCATGTTTTGCCGAGGTTTAGTTTTTGAATATCGAATGATTTTTGTCTAAAGCCATTCTTTTTGCCCTGCCATGCCTTTGAAAACCCATCAAACTTGCTTCTTGAATCGATTGACTACCCACTAATTCTTCCTAAGTGCCATATTTTTTTGCCGCACATTTTTTTGTCGGCCCGATTTGCTGAGGCGTCCTCCACTCAACCGCTAAAGTTTTCAGACAAAAAGATGAACTAGGGCTGAGCCACCAACTCCAGCGCGCGGTCGATGAGGATCTCGCCTGTCATTTCGCCCAGCGAAACGCGCGAGATGTATTGATAACGCGGAAAACTATCGAAGTCGACCTTCGTAAGAATGTAGCCAAAGGCATCGTTGGTCAGCCCAAACAATAAATTGTGCTCGCCACCCAGCTTGCGCTTCAAATAGAAACCAATGTTCGGTAAGGCTTCGCCAGGGATCGTCAAAATTCGCGCGTTGCCCAATTCAACAAGGTTGATCTGTGCGGTGATCGACCGATTATCATTGTGTGGATAGCCCAGTGGTGAATGTGTGACCACTCCCCACAGAGTATCCGATTCAACAGGGAACTCCACCTCGAGCGCTTTGCAGTTCAGCTTCGGCTGCGATTGTAACGGTGCATGAGCGACGATGCGCAACGCTTCACTAGCCATGGTGTGACCAATTCGCAGGCATTCATCCCACGATCGACTGTCGATCCAATAGCCTTTGGCTGCGTCCTTAATGTTGTCGAGTTGCCGATTGTCGGCGGTGATCATGCCACCTTGGGCTCCGTTGACGAACATCGCCAGACCACCCACTTCCGCTTCGATCTGATCGCACAATGGGCCGATCAAGTCTGGACTGAGGATTCCTTCGTCGGATCCGAGCACTTCAGGATGAATGGCATAATTGACCAGAGTCGCAATCGGCTTCGCGTCGCTACCCACCGCTTGAATAACACTCATCCTTCGATCGTACAGATCGGGTGCGTAATAGTTGTAAGCGATTTTGCCTTGCGCTTCGTCGGTAGCGATTTTCAACTGTGCCGGTTGCAAGTTATCCAGGGCCGCGTTGATTGCGGCGGCGGCTTGGGTACAGACGGAATCGATATACTTCAAATCGCCCGTATGTCCTCCTTGACCATCGGGGAAGGCATAGCAATCGGGCGCGCTATGGCAATGCGTGGCGGAGATCAGAATATTTTCCGCCGGGATACGCTCGACCAACTTGCGCACTCGATCTCCCAGGACTCGTGGAAATCCCAGCAGGTCCAGGCTGACTACGGCGACGCGCGCGGTCCCCGATTCGAATACCACAGCTCGCGCAGTTAGTTTGCCCTGCGCCTGATTTGCAACATGAGTCGGTCCCATGCCACCGGAGATCGGCAACAGCGGCGACGGTGTTATATCCGCTATCCCCGCCCCCGCTCGGAATTCGTCAGCCGCTTGAATCGTGTTTAGTGAGCAATTCAACAGCAGTAGTAGACAAACCAATCGCATAGATTTTTCCCGTACGTCAGGCTTTCTTGCCTGACTGGCCGCAGTAGTTGGGTTAGTACGCCGGGCATTCTTCGTGAACCACAGGTGCTAGCCGTGGGCTTCTATGGCTCAGGTGCACCCCCAAAAGCCCACGGCCAGCGCCTGAGGTTCATCCAATTAACAGCCCGCACGCTGGCGTCAGCAGCTTCGCACTCGGTTTTAGTAATGAGTAAGCACACCAGGGCGTCGCCGCAGAACTCAGTCTTGGTCAAGCTTCACTGTGGTTGCCGATGTCAGGCAGGAAAGCCGTTTTTTATACCTCACATCTTGAGATGCCTTCATGTGGCCAAACCGGAGCTGCGTAAGTCCTGACGGGCCGAAGGCCCGGTCGATTATCTAGCCCAGGCCAAACGTAGCGAGCTTGCGAGCGAAGTGCTGGCCTGGGTCTCGTGCCCTATAACCCCTGGTCCCC
>JBGSJT010000064.1:0-4082 GCA_041741715.1 Pirellulaceae bacterium
AATCCCTACTGTTAAACCCGACACCCCTGCCTATAGAAACAAGCTCGATCAGTTGCGAACCGTTAGTCCGCCCCTGGTGGCACGAGCTTGTTGAAACGAAGACCACGCTTCGGTTGAGAGGCGGCTGTCTTGGACGCCAGATACTTGTCAGCAGCGATCTGTTCGGTCAGCTTATGCTGCTCGACGCTACCGGCATCTCCTGATGCCTTGGCGGGTGCCTTAGCACTCTCGCGAATCGTTTCTTGCAAGTTGTCTGACATACTGGAAACCCTCTTCGAGTGAAAAAGAAACTCGATAGCCTCTTCCAGTACTAACTATGCAATTTGTCCGAACGACGTCTCAAAACTTTTTGCGTCGGTTCTGCTGGATGTCCTTAAAACTCAAGCGTTTTGGGGATGTTTCGCGTGTTGACTCCGTTCCAAATAAAATTGCTCCTTGCATTGACGCAGCAACCGCTGAGCCCACCAATCAGTCGAACCAGTGGTTGTTCGGCTGCTCTGGTCGCTGCTTCCATTTGTCGACCGCTCGGCTACGAGCCTGCGTGTGGACGAAGCATTCAGCGGCAATCCCTTGCTCGGGGACGCATCCCATTGAACAAGCTAGTCGACTCAGCCACGTTGAGACGCTGGATCTGGAGCATATAGCCAAGCTACTCCCAGAGCGCCGCAGTTTCACCCCGGCCTTTTGACTCCATGCACCTTCATCCGATACCTCAATGTGCTCGGCTTGAGACCGAGTCGCTCGGCGGCGTGGCCTGCGCCTTTGATCTTCCATTGGCATTCTTCAAGTACTCTGAGAATCTCGCTGCGGGTGATGTCTGGTGGGCCGGCTGCCGAGTTTTCGGATGCCCTCGTCGGCGTTGATTGAACAAACCCTTCCAGCATTAGCGTCGAACCCGATGTGAGTATGATCGCCCGCTCGAGGACGTTTTCCAATTCTCGGATATTGCCGGGCCAATCGTAGTTGACCAAAAGATTCATGATGCTTTTGGGCACGATGGTGATCGTCTTGCCCAAGCGTTTCTGTTTCTTGGAAATCAGGTGCCAGACAAGCAACGGAATGTCGTCACGTCGCAGGCGTAGCGGTGGGACCTCGATGGGAAAGACAGCCAACCGGTAGTAGAGGTCTGGACGAAATTTTTCCTGCTCCATCGCTTGATGCAAATCACGGTTGGTCGCTGCTACGACGCGGACATCGACACGCACCGTCTTGGACGAGCCGATTCGTTCGAACTCACCCTCCTGAAGCACCCGCAACAGCTTGGTTTGTAAGTCGGAATTGAGCTCTCCGATCTCATCAAGAAATAACGTACCACCGTCGGCCAATTCAAAACGGCCAATCTTATCAGCGACCGCGCCGGTGTAGGCACCTTTTACGTGCCCAAACAGTTCGCTCTCGATCAAACTTGCCGGCAAGGCAGCGAGATTAACCTTGACCATCGGGCGGTCCTTGCGAGGACTTCGATTGTGGATGGCTCGGGCCAGTAACTCCTTACCCGTTCCTGTTTCACCGAGTAGCAACACGCTTGCGTCAGTCACCGCAACATGTTCGACCTTGGCGAGCGTGAGCCGAATCGGGGCACTTTCGCCTACGATGTCGTCAAACCCCAAGGTGTTTGCAATTTCCTCTTGAAGATAAAGATTCTCGGCTCGCAATTGGACCGTCAGGCGATCGACCTCCTCAAGTGCTTGACGCAGTTCGGTTTCGGCTTGCTTCCTACATAGAAGACCCGCGATCGCGTCGCCCACCAAGCGAAGTTGCTTGATACCTGTGCTATTCCAAGTGACTTCATGACGCAGCGTGCTGAGGGCAATGCAGCCGCTCACTCGGCCCTGTTCGCCAAAGAGCGGTAATTGCAGGTTCGATCTAAAGCCCGTCGCTTCAAGTCTCGCGCGGTCATCGGGAAACTCTTCCGGAATGTCGGCCAGTGAATTCAGGACGATGGTCTTACCCGAAATGAGCGTTTGCTCACTCCAGTTAAACGTTCCCATCGGAACATTCTGGTATTGGGCGATCAGGCTAGGTGATCCGGGTGAACACCACTCATGCGTCACGCTCCAGGACGAATCTTCTGCCGAAATGTGAGCGAGATAGGCATATTCAATTCCAATGAAGCCGGCAATTTCCCCAAGACTTTCTTCAATGTGTTTATCTATGTCCAACGCGGTGCTTGAGGCAAATCGTGCAAGGATTGTTGCGACGAGATCGCCAAAGGCCTGTTGTCGTAGCAGCTCGGTTTTCATGGCTCTTCCAGCGTTATAGCGGACACCTCGACTACCACGCTGACAACCTGTCGCAAGGCAGCGGCGCTCAATTGGTCCTTCGCTTCGACCTTGACGGTGTCAGTCCTGAGTATAGACACAAGGGGCAAGGGCCAGGGGCAAGGGGCAGAATAAAGGGGCAGCTTTTTGCTTTTGCCCCTAAAAACTTGCCGCTTGTGCCTGGGGACGAAATTAATCACCGATACTTAAACGCATACAGCACAATAACTTACTTACTGATCTATTGGTGAGTGCCCGCCTGCGGCGCAATTGTAGCTCTGCGGGTAGAAGAACCGAGTCTCAGCCGGAGCGCGTTCGTCCCCTGTTCTTTGTGAGAGCCAGATTCTTGCGGGAATCGGGCGCGAACCCGTAACGGCCGTTGTTAATTGATCCAACCCGAAGGAACGACTTTGACCATTCGTGTCAGCGAGGCAGAACACCTACGGGGAACGGTCTTAAAGGTGGACGGTCACTTAAAAGCAACTGACGTCGCGGAGCTGACTCAGGCATGTCGATTGGCAAGCGACCTGAGCACGCTCGACCTGTCGGACTTACAGTCTGCTGACAAGGCAGGCGTAGAGATATTGCGAGAACTAGCTTCCCTCGGTGTGCAGCTCCGAAATGCATCTCCCTATATCGAATTGCTGATGAAGCCCAATTCCCATTGAAGGTAAAAATGAATGAAAATGAAAGTGAAATGGATCGCCGTCATCTTGATGCTTGCCGCCGGCGCGGGCCAGTCTGTTGGCCAAGAATCTGCCGTAACTGGTGAGGTCGATACAAAAGCAGTTGCCGAATCGAAAGTTGACTCGCCTGATCTGGCTGCCATTCTCGAAGCTTCACAATCTTTTGTGGTCGCCTTCAATAAACATGACGCGAATGCGGTTGCCGCGTTGTGGACCAAGGACGGTGAATATGTTGACGGAGCGGGACGCGTTCTCGTTGGACGCGGTGAAATCACAGAGGATTATCAGGAGTTCTTTACCGCCAATCCGGATGCCAAGATCAACATCGTCATCGACTCGCTGCGACTACTGAGCAGCGACACAGCGATCGAGGATGGCCGTGCCGCCGTCGAGTCATCGGCCTCGGGTGCTGGAGGCTTCACCAACTACACGGCGGTACATGCCAAGGTGGATGGACAATGGCTAATGGCTTCGGTCCGTGATGCGTCGGCCGAAGCTGCGCCGTCCGTCGCAAGCGCCGCGGACCTGGAATGGTTAATCGGCAAATGGGCCGCTGAAGAGCATGGCGTGACGATGGAGTCGGATTGCAGTTGGGTCGTTGATGGGCGGTTCATTCAGCGTAAGTACACCACCACTCAAGTCGATGGGACCACATCATCAGGAGTTCAATTGATTGGATGGAATCCAGAGGGCGGGCACGTTCAATCGTGGGACTTCAGTCCAGATGGTGGCCATGCGGTCGGCACTTGGGTTCCAAAGGACGGCGGTTGGTCAGCACAAATGCGCGGCGTTGCTGGCGATGGCACTCTGACGACCGCGATGAATCAGTTACGAAGACTGGATGACAATGCGTACGTATGGCAATCGATTCAGCGAACCGCAGGCGGGATGGAAATTCCAGACACCGACGAAGTTGTCCTCAAGCGAGTTCCGGTAGCCCGTTGAGTTTGCGATTTATCTCCTCAAATCATTCATAAAGTATCCTAATCATGTCACGAAAATTTTTATTGACGTCGCTCGGTATTGCTTTGACGTTATGCGTTCCACTCAATGACGCATGGGGCCGCGGACGAGGAGGTGGTGGCGGCGGAGGACGCGGTGGTTTTAGCGGCGGGGGCGGCGGCTTTAGCGGCGG
>JBGSJT010000065.1:0-22636 GCA_041741715.1 Pirellulaceae bacterium
GTTAAGGAAGCAGAACTTGCTACCACGCTAGACTACGACGCGGGCCTGTTGTCATTGGCTGCTTGGCTCGACGACACGGACGATGCACTGTTGGATCATTGCCAAAGGATAGCGAAGTGCATGCCTGTGGTTGGATTCTACTTGCAACCCGCCGTGGGTGGCCGGAAGTTGAGTTACGAATTCTGGTGCCGCTTCTGCGAAATCCCTGATGTGATCGCAATCAAAGTAGCTCCCTTCAACCGCTATCAAACGCTAGATGTGATTCGCGCGGTAGCTGATAGTGGTCGCGCCACGGAGATAGCGCTTCTTACCGGCAATGACGACTCGATCGTGGTGGATTTGCTAAGCGAGTATCGACTAGATAGTGAATCACGCCATCCCCCCCTGCACTTCCACGGAGGCTTACTGGGACACTGGGCGTGTTGGACGCGGGGGGCTGTGCAATTGTTTGAAAAGCTTCGTACCGCACGCGACAGCGACAATCGTGATCACAGCCTTTCGGACATGCTGATGCTCGCCCAGCAAGTGACCGACATGAATGCGGCGATCTTCGATGCAGCCAACGACTATCGTGGCTGTATCGCGGGAATTCACGAAGTGCTTCGCCGTCAGGGACTTCTCGCGGGAACTTGGTGCCTCGACCCACGTGAACAACTCAGCCCGGGTCAAGCCGCACAGATCACGCGCGTGTGTGAAAGCTATCCGAGTTTGATCGACGATGAGTTCGTGAAAGAGAATTTGCAGAGTTGGCTGCAATGAGGGAAAGAGTTTAGTACGAAAATGGGGGACGAAGATTTGAGTGACAAATGGGAGCCGACGTGGCGCGGCACGTGATTCCTTTTTTCAGTGAGCTCGTCCATCCCAATTGTCAAAAATCTGTAGATCGGGGAAATGAGGTTCAATAAGTCCCACGCTCTTGGCTTGCAGAGAGAGTTGTTCCAAGGCGGCTGCGCCAGTTGAGCCAAGGTCAAGCGTCCACTGATTGACATACAGTTCGACATGACGCATCAGCACACTGTCGTCGAACTCTTGTGCGTACTTGCGCAGTGTGGGGAGTGTGGCGGCTGGATCGGCTTGCGCGAATAGGAGCGAATCGCGAATGGTCTCCTGAATGCGACTTACGACCTCGGCGTCGAGCGACCTCGAAGCGAAGATTCCTCCCAATGGCAAGGGAGCACCAGTGGTTTGCTCCCAACGCGTGCCAAGATCTTCTACTAAGGCAAGCCCCTGCTCCTGCCAAGTAAATCGCCCTTCGTGAATGCACACTCCAAAGTTGGCTTGAGCGTGCTGCAGGCTCGGCATGATTTCCGAAAAAACCACCTGCTTCACGCGAGTCGTATGCGGGTAGAAGAGGGCGAACAAGAGATTGGCCGTCGTATGCTCGCCCGGACAGAGAGTCAATTGCGATACGCTACAGGGTTCATCCCCTGGCTCGGCAGCCAACAGCAGTGGCCCAACTCCAAATCCCAGCGCGGAGCCACTCGGCAAGACCCACATGCGCTCAGCTAGAAGCAGCGCCGCATGAAAACTCCCCTTGGCCACATCGAAGTCGCCGCGAAAGAGTCGGTCGTTCAATTGTTGAATATCGAGCAGTTCAATCTGGAAATCGAGTCCACGACAATCGACTAGTCCCTGCATGAGCGCGTGAAAGGCAAAGGTGTCGTTGGGACAAGTCGAGATTCCCAGTCGAATGGTTTGCATGTGTAGCGATTTCTATATATTAGAAATAAGGTGTCCGTTCACGGTAAACGTCGGGAATTGAGACAAAGTAGAACTGTGGTCTCAATGGTTCACCGCTTTGGATGGCCGAACCCGTCAAAATTCCAAACAATCGAGGGGTAATCATGAAAAATCCGGACAATTGAGGACAATTGTTCTACTCTTCAATACGCTTGCGATGGAAAACCTAAGCAGCATCTACCAATTCGATCTTGAGCGACTTACCCACCGCGTTTGCAATCCTCAACAACGTATCGATTTTTGGGTTTGAATTGACTCCCGATTCAATGCGAAGCACCGCCTGTTTCGTCATCCCCGCACGCTCGGCGACTTCAGATAAGCTCATTCCAGCCGCTATACGGGCTGCGCGCAGTGAGCGAGACACTTCGCTCGGCTCACGCTTGGGATGCCCAAATTCTTCTCGAACCTGAGCCTCGATTTCTGTAACGTACGCCTTATCCAGTTTTCGTTGTTCGTGTGTTAGATCCAAAAAAATACGGCGATCCCCTCGCGCTTTCGCCTCTTCGATCTGACGCTTTTGCTCTGCGGTCAACTCAAATGGAAACATGACACTAACCCTCTGGGTAATACGCGGTAATCGGATAAACCGTCAATCCATCGGCTCCCAATTCGTAAATGCAAACGATCTCCTGGCCACGATCATCGCAGCCAATCGCCAAAGGGCGACCGCTGCTACGGCTTGTCTCCTTGCGATCAGGGTTGCACACAATCGCTTCAAAATCATCAGGATCAACCCCATTAAGCTCAAGTTTCTCAAGTCGATCGGAAGTCCAAAAAACAGGTAAAAGGGCATCTCCTTACTCCTCGTGCGTCGCTTTTAAACATACCACAAGGTGCATCTAAAAGCAACTCGCATGGGCTAGAGAATCTCAAATCATTAGCAATCACATGCGGTCTTCTAGACTGGACAGTGCTAAATCAACAGCAGATCGCATGGCAAGCGAACTCTGCCAATTCCGCTGATCGCGATCACCAGCAAGATTCGATAGCCCGCGAAAGATGCGCAGCGGAACTTGCGCCAGCTTGCAAGCAGCGGCTACCGCAAAGCCCTCCATGTCTTCCGCGATTGCGTGAGGAAATTTCCAGTGATGCAATGCAACTTGATCAACACTAGCGGATGCGGCACAAACAGTCAGCAGTTGCGTGCGGTTTGCTCCCGTCTGAGAGTCGGTACTAGCTAAGTCAATTACATCGGCAATCCTCTGTGAGTCAGCAATCTGCGAAGCGGCGAAGCGTGAGTCACACGACCATTGTGGCCAGCCGATGTCGCTGGCTGACTGGAAACTAGAACCGTAGCCAACACCTATTCCATAACAGGCCACTTGATCAAACTCGCGGGCTGTGCCCAGCTCAAGTTGACGTTGCAGGGCGCCGGCAATCCCAATCAGGCATACCTTCTGTGGTCGATGTTGGTCTATCAATTGTGCCGCACGAATACCAGCCACGATTGGGCCAAAGCCGCAAAGTTCGACGATTGTATCGGCTGAAAAAGAGGTCACATGATCCGCGGCCAACTGTCGCTCGGTCTCAGTAGGAATCAGTAGCAGAGTGTTCGACATGGGTAGGCTTCGTGATTGTTAGATCGCGTGGGGTGCCCACACGTTGAAAAACGTTCCGTACTATCTTTTTGCCGCACATTTCTTTGTCGGTCGCATTTTAGTCCGGGCCAAATCAAAGTTGAGTTGTGGTTGATGGCACATTTTATCAGCCACAAATATTTTCCGACAAAAAAATGTGCGGCCAAAAGGACACTTCTCGCTGAACGCCACCCTCTGGTTCCCAGGCTCCGCCTGGGAACCCAATGCATTGCTGGCTCTGCCTGCCGACGGGTCGTCGGCTCCAAGGCCGCAGACGGCGGAGCCTCCACGACAGTGCGTTCCCAGGCAGGAGCCTGGGAACGAGCCTGTGCGTGGTGGCGTTCAGCGAGAAGTGTCGCAAAAAGATGGTTCACTTGCCTCAGTCAGATGAATTCTTTTGTACCCGTGCACGACGATTGAAATAATGGTTCTGAACCACGGATGCAGCACTGATAGACACCGATTGTTTTCTCAGTTCCATTTGTGTTGATCTGTGGTTTGGGCGGGTTAGATCGTTCTGAGGCGTGAAATAGACGCACATCTTTACGAGGTCAGCTATGATCTATACCGACTTAGCCACGCCGCCGAGGAACACCTGCTTCACTTTTAGCTGTTTACTTAATATTGATAGATCAGCCCGTTTGCCGACTTCAATACTGCCAACTTGGTCGGCGATCCCGGTGCGCTCAGCGGGGGTGAGGCTGGCCATGCGAACCACTTCCGGGAGCGAAGCGGTGGTGCTGCGCCGCATGTGCCTGACCATGTGATCCATCCCGACAATGGAACTGGCCAAGCTCTGACCATCCGCCGACCAACCAACTCGGCCATCGCTCTTCAGCCAACTACCATCGCGTTCGTTTCCGAATCGATATTCGCCTGGGGGCATGTCGAGCGCGCGATTGCAATCGGTAACCAGACAAAGTCGCTCTGCCCCCTTGAGACGATAGGCGAACTCTAGCAATTCGGGAGACAAGTGACAACCATCTGCGATCACTTCGGTACTCATCTCATCATGCATCAGAACAAACTCAGCCATGCTGGCTTGCATTGGAACTCCCAATCTTCCTCGCAGCGAAGCCACGGAGCTCATCGCGCACCAAAAGTGGTCGACATGCCGCATGCCAACTTGGAAGGCCATCTGCATCTCACCCCAACTCGCGTTGGAGTGTCCACAAGTGATCAAGCACTTAGCGCGCTTCGCTGCTCGATAAAAATCTTTTGCGCCGGGTAGTTCGGCCGCACACGTTGCGATGCGCACTAATCCGCTGGCGAAATAACTGGCATACTCGCTAAGCTGTGGACTGCGGCGACCGGCTTGGGAGTGACAACCAACTTTGTCTTCGGCGAAGTAGGGACCGTAGAGATGCACGCCCGCCAAGTTTGGTCCTGGGTTCCCATTTTCAAGCTGCTGTCGATACTCAGCGCAGGCGGCTAGCAACGCGGCGATTTGTGCTGGCGAGCCGGTCGTGGTGGTTGGAAAGATCGTCGTCGTGCCATGCCGTGCATGAGCCAAGCAGGCAGTCTGGACGGCGGCCAGAGTGCCATCCATGAAGTCTGCCCCTTGGCCGCCATGTACATGGATATCGATAAAGCCTGGCGACAAGAAGCTGCCAGCCAAATCGATGACTCGCGCGCCGCGCGGTGGAGAACTCTTGTCGCTAATCGATACGATGCGACCATCGCGACAATGCACCATCGAGGTGGTGCAGAGTCGATCTGGGAAGATTACTGTGCCACCGGTGAAAGCGATGTCACTGCTGGTGTTCACAAGGTTTTACCTACAAATAGTGATTGATTAGATTCTCGAGCATCTCTTGACGACCACTGGAGTTGGGTGCGACTTCCCCCTTGGCCAGCATATACTGTTCGAGCGAAGCCAACGTGGCTTGACCACTTTCGATCTGTTGGCCCAATTCGCCGTCCCAACTGCTATAGCGTTCTTTCACGAACTCAGCCAGCTTGCCATCAGCGCGAATAGCTGCGGCGATTTTCAGACCGCGCGCGAACGCGTCCATACCGCCGACATGCGCGTAGAATAAATCGATTGGTTCAAAACTTTCGCGTCGCACCTTAGCATCAAAGTTCACACCACCAGCTCCCAGCCCACCGTGCTTCAGAATGGCCAACATGCACTGCGTGGTCAGATAGTAGTCCGTCGGAAACTGGTCGGTGTCCCAGCCGAGGAGCAAGTCGCCGGTGTTGGCATCGATCGAGCCGAGCGCGCCCTGGTGACCAGCGTAGTCGAGTTCATGCATCATCGTGTGACCAGCCAAGGTGGCATGGTTGGTTTCGAGATTCAATTTGAAATACGGTAGTAAGTCATAGGCTCGCAAAAAGTTTAGACAGGCGGCCGCGTCGGAGTCGTATTGGTGCTTGGTCGGTTCCTTCGGTTTAGGCTCAATCAAGAATTGGCCAGTGAAGCCAATCTCCTTGGCATATGCCACCGCCATATGAAAGAAGCGTGCCAAGTGATCGAGTTCGCGTTGCATATCGGTGTTGTAGAGATTTTGGTAGCCTTCGCGTCCACCCCAAAATACATAGTTGACACCACCGAGATCGTTGGTGACTTCAAGTGCTTTCTTTACTTGAGCGGCCGCGTAGGCGAACACATCCACGTTGCAAGTGGTGGCCGCACCGTGCATGAAGCGCGGATTACTAAACATGTTAGCAGTCCCCCACAACAACTTGATCCCCGTCTTCTGCTGATGCTCCTTTAAGGACTTGGCAACCCGTTCGAAATTCTGATGCGTTTCCGAAAGCGAGCTCCCCTCAGGAGCTACATCTCGATCATGGAAGGCATAGTAGGGAGCTTGCAACTTTTCAAAAATTTCGAAGGCAGCTTCGACACGGCGCAGCGCGTTGTCGACGCTCTCGCTTCCATCGTCCCAGGGGCGAACGGCAGTCCCCGGACCGAATGGATCGCTACCAGTACCGCGCATGGTGTGCCAATAGACCACGCTAAAGCGCAAATGGTCCTTCATGCTCTTCCCTTCGATCTGTTCGTCGGGGTTGTACCAACGAAAGGCCAAATGATTGCGGCTGGCCGGTCCTTCGAATTCGATGCGATTGATATTGGGAAAGTAACTCATGGATTTGCCGCCTAAAACATTATTGAAAGGAATGGTGAAATGCTCACGGATTTGCGCGATTGTCGCTGATCGCTCCGCCGATCAGCGCTTTTCGCGAATGGAATATCGGTAGCACTAACCGGGTGGGCAACGACACAGCGACTGATCGGCGGAGCGATCAGCGACTATGGGGTGAATAGTTTAGTGATCCAGCAGCGTGGGGGCGGGAACGAGTCGCTGGCGGTGTTCGACCACAAGTTGTTCGATTCGGGCCAAGACATCTGGGTGCTCCTTGGCAATGTTGTACAACTCGGAGGGATCATGCTCCAGGTGGTATAGCTCAGGTGGCTCGCATTTCGTCAGGTTTTTTGGCTCGGTGCCGTAGGAACCGTGCGTTTGATAGTGGACTTTCCACGGGCCATGGCGAACCGCCATCAGTTCGTAGGCTCGATAATAAAAAATGGAATCGCGTGGCGCGGTCGCTTCTCCCCGCATCACTGGAGTCAGGTCAATGGTGTCCAATTCACGATTCTCAGGAATTTTCCCGCCAGATGCGGCGGCGAAAGTCGCCATTAAATCCATGGTGCTGCCCAGCGCGGCGGTGGTGGAACCAGCTCGAATCGTGTCAGGCCACCACATGATCGTCGGCTCGCGCATGCCACCTTCCCAGGTCGTCCCTTTCCCTTCACGTAACAACCCCGCACAGCCACCATGAGACTTTTGTGACAACCATGGCCCATTGTCGCTGGTAAAGACGACGCAAGTGCTCTGTGAAATACCGCGCTCGCGCACTGCGGCGAGGATCTGACCGACGCTCCAGTCGATTTCTTCCACCACATCTCCAAACAATCCACGGCGACTGTGGCCTTCGAAAGCGGAACTGCGAAATAGCGGAACGTGCGGCATCGAGTGGGCTAGATACAGAAAGAATGGCTGGTCCGATTCGGTGCGAATGATCTTCACTGCCTCTTCGGTGTAGCGGCGCGTCAACGTAGTTTGATCGGCAGGGCGCTCCACGATCTGCTGGTCGCGCATGAGTGGTACGTTGAAATATTGCGACTGGGGTTCGAAGATAGCCTGCATCCCCTTAGGAGCATCGTCAACACGATCCATATCATTGGAGTACGGAATGCCAAAGTACGAATCGAATCCATGTTCGGTGGGGAGGAATTCAGGAAGGTGTCCCAAATGCCATTTACCGACGCAAGCTGTACGGTACCCCACCTCGCGCAACATCTCAGCCAGCGTTATCTCTTCGGCAGGTAGGCCCCCCTTCGAATCAGGAAACAGCACCCGGCGTTTGTTGCTGCACATTCCATTGCGGAGTGGCAAGCGTCCAGTAAGCAGCGCCGCGCGACTGGGAGTACAGACAGGTGCGGCTGCGTAGAACTGTGTCCAACGCATCCCTTCGAAGGCCATGCGATCGAGTTCAGGAGTGGCGATAGTGGGATGACCAAAGCAGGCCAAGTCACCGTAGCCAAGGTCATCGCAGAAGATGACGATGAAGTTCGGTTGCGACGAGCCGGGAGCTTTTGTCGCACCGACTACACAGGCGATTGACTGGTAGGTCAGTGCAATTGCGAACAACAGGAACAGGGGTTGGTGTTTCATGGTAGTTCTTGGTAGTTCTTGGGGGAGGCGGGAGTGAGGGAGTGCTGTATTAGGCTGAGTTCTTACGTAGTAAGTGATCTCCTAGGCGACAGGAAATGGCGGACAGCCACAGTAGCCACTGGGCTTTCAGCGGTCGGATCAATTGTGGCTTGTTGCTGGCGGCAGCTCGTAAGGCGTCTCGCACGAACTGGGAGGCATCGAGTCCCTTGATCTTGGCACCGCCGCCTGGCAAGCGTACTGCCGCGGGTAAATCTCGCTGCACGGCAATTTGATCATAGCGTGATGGCGCATCAGCGCGGGCAATTGGACCGGGACATGCCAACATGACGTGTAGGCCCTGTTCGGCCAACTCCAAACGGGCTTGTTGGGCCAGTGCGGCTAGGCCATGTTTGGCGATAGCGTAGCCACCCAAGTAGCGCGGCGCAAATTTACTGGCCAACGAACCGACCAACACAATACTGCCGCCGGGTCGTGACATCACGGCTTCGAAGCTCTGCAGCGCATGCAGACTGGTGAGCACATTGGCCTCGATCAAGTCGTGAAGTCTGCTATCGGTCACATCAGTCACTCGCCCACGATCGCTTTGACCAACCGCCTGGACTAACACATCGACGGAGCCGAAGTCGCGGTGGATGTGCTGGGCCGCCTGCTGCACCTCCGACTGGACTCGCAAGTCGGCGGGCAAGCAAAGAATTTGCAATTCGTCGTCTGCGGCTAACAGCTCGCCGCGCACGGTATCTAGGTTCTCCACTGAACGCGATATTAGGGCAAGCCGCGACACTTTTTGCCTAGCTAGCTCGCGCGCAAAATCCCGCCCTAGCCCAGCGGAAGCTCCACAGACAACGGCTGTCTTTCGGGACCAAGGAGAAACGGACATAGACCATGCTTGAGTGAGGTTGAGGAGCTAAAAGCGATTGTCAACAATGCTTATAGCTGCCGCAAAGATTAGGATTGAGAGTCAGAATAAGAACCAGAGTAAGACGAAACAGGCTATATGAATTTACTCTAATCGGCTACAACATTTGAGAACGTAGTCCGGCTTGATTCGCAATTAACACGGAAAAGTACCTTTCATGTCATCTTCTCGGTTGCTCGTTGATGGTGCGCGGTCGAAAATTGTCGCCACGGTTGGCCCAGCTTGCGAAACAGTCGAGACGCTGGTGGAACTGGTGCGACACGGTGTTGATATCTTTCGCATCAATGCGGCGCACGGCACTCAAGCCGACTTTGCCCGATGGCTGGAGCGAATTCGCGAAGTGAGAAAAATCACCGACGCGCCGGTGGCGGTGCTGCTGGATCTGTCGGGGCCGAAGATTCGACTGGGAAGGCTGGCCCAAGATCCGCTGGAGGTCGAAGCGGGACAAGAACTAAAATTGGTGCGTGGTGAACAAACCGACGAAGCCATGTGTTTGTGTAGCAACTATGCGAAGTTGATTGACGAGATCAAGGTCAAGGATAGCCTGATGCTGGCCGATGGCACTATCAGCCTAACGGTCACGGCCAAGACTAAGGATGAAGTGACGTGCAAGGTACTTACATCTGGCACGATTCGCAGTCGCCAAGGGATCAATCTTCCGGGTGTCACGTTGAGCGTATCGGCCATGCGCCCCGAAGATGTAGAAAATGCGATGTGGGGCGCGAAGAATGAAATCGATTTTATTAGCCTGAGCTTTGTGCGCAGTCCACAAGATGTAGCCACGCTCAAGGATTTATTGCAAACCATGGACTCTAAGGCGCTGGTGATTGCCAAGATCGAGAAGCGTGAAGCGCTCGAGCGACTGGAGGAAATTGTCGAAGTGGCCGATGGTGTTATGGTCGCGCGAGGTGATCTGGGTGTCGAGATCGATGTGGCTGAAACTCCGATCGCACAAAAGCGAATCATTCAAGTTTGTCGTGAAAAACTCAAACCAGTCATCGTGGCCACGCAGATGCTGGAGAGCATGCACACCAATCGCCGCCCGACCCGCGCGGAGGCCAGCGATGTGGCTAACGCGATTCTGGATGGTGCCGACGCCTGTATGCTGAGTGGTGAAACGGCGATTGGCAAATTCCCCATCGAGGCGGTGGAGACTATGGATCGCATCATGGTCTTTACTGAACGACTGCTCAAAGATCAACCCTCGCCGACACGAATGAAGAAATTCGATCGCGTCCACCCGATTACTTCCGCCGTGACCTACAACGCGGCCAATATTGCTGAATCGATCGGAGCCAGATTGGTTGTGGTGGCCAGCCGCACCGGCGGTACCGCGTGGGTCAAGTCGAAGCAACGCAACTGTATCGCCACGCTGGGAGTTAGTGACAATCCAGCCACCTTGCGGCGGATGTGCTTGTTTTGGGGAATCGTCCCTCACCAGATCGCCAACATCGACAATCCATCGCAGTTGATCGAGGAAGTAATTTCGTGGGGCCGCGCGGAGGAGATTTTATCGACCGGCGATCGCGTGGTGTTCGTGACTGGGACTGGCGTGCTCGACAACACTCATAATTTGTTGGTCGTGCATGAAGTGCCTGCGTAGGACAAATCCTCAACGCCGTTGAACGCCACCGCGAACACGCTCGTCCCCAGGCTCTGCCTGGGAACCAGAAAAAGCACTGACCGGCGGAGCGGTCAGCGACTATCTCGCGGGATTCACCTGCCAGCGATAGGTGTGAAACTGCCGCCGTTCTCTAGGGCGATCTGTTGCAACGTAAAGCGACCTTCTTGACTGAAGAGATTGATAGTATGGATCGGGATCTGACGACTGGAACCGTGGCTCCCGTTAAGTAGCCGCAGCATCAACAGCGAATCGTCTTGCAACTCTCCGTCAGACAGCAGAAAAACAGCATCGGGATTTAGATCCAGCGCATACCGCAATGCTTCCGCTGGCATGGTCGCTCGACCGAGCGTCCGCGAGCGAAGCCAATTGCGGACGCGCGACACAACCATATCGTCGATGACTGAGAACGTAATGCGATCAGGTTTGGCATTGAACAGGAACGACGTTTCCATATCGAAGCAAATGACAAAAAACTCTTGTCCCGGCTTAAGTGCATTGAGACTGTCGATCAATTGATTGCAGGCATAGGTCCAACGATCGCCTTTCATGCTGCGCGAGCTATCAAGGACAAACACGAATCGATCGCCGTGAGCGTAGGAACCGAAAAAACTGGCACCACGCCCACTTCCCTGGCGACTCAGCTTTTCGGTAACGTCATTCATCGAGACCGAAGCGAGTAGATTGTTGTGTAGTTGGCTGGTTTCCAGCGCGGGCTGCTGCAGCAGGTTATCGAGCTCGACGTCCAGCGATACTTCCGTTACTGCGTGCGCGCTGTGCGGCTGCTCCATCTGCGGTTCGATATCGAACGTCTGCACCAAATCGAGAGCCACACTTTCCGATTCACCAATGTCGGCATCCAGCAACAGACCGTGGCTGGGTTTACCCGCAGAGTAAACGCACAGTGCCAGCAGCAAGAGCAAGCCGATGTGAAAGACCAAGCTAGAGAGGAACGCGACCGCATTACCCGCTTGCAGCGCACCAGCCCACGGGCCGAAGCGAGTTTCTTTTTGCTGAGCCGGTGACATGTGAGTTCGCAAATTTGCGGAAGGACATTCAAGTAAAGTCCCCTCAAGTATACGGTGATTGGTGCCAATTAGGCAAATCGGCAGCGCGGTAGGCATTTCGAAGACGCGTCGATTTGGAACAGGCGCAAACGGATAGAATGGAGAAAAACCTCGGACGCCGGATCTCTGTTCCCTCTGTTTACTCTGTTTGCTCCTGTGGTCAGTGCGTCCGCAATCTGCCAGGTCAGTGCGCAGCCCGCGCACCTGGTGGATTTGTAAAGCCAAGTCTGTCACAACCGCACTGGAACTATTGAGGTTTCTAGCACTAGCGTTTGAGGTTCACGAGAATAGTGTGCGCAAGAAAGCCGTAATGCAATTACCGCTGTTTTGGATCGGGGACGTAGATAAATTGACCGTTGTTTTCAGCGGCAATTTGTTGGAGCAATTCCTGCCCATCGAGCGAATAGAAGGCAATAGTGTGGATGGGAACACGGACTTGCTCGCCAAAAATCGTATCTTGTGTTCGATTCCGGCGGCGGAGAAAACCCAACACATCCGACTGAGTCACGCCGTCGGTGAGCAGGTAAATCGCATCGGGCTCCTTGGAGATCGCCAACTCAAGAGCCAAGTTGGGAGGTGCTCCGATATCGATGCGGAGGGTATCCATCCAGCGCCGCGCGTGCTGGACATTCTCAGGTGTGGCGTAGAGTGTGTGGGGGGCTGGCTCACGCTCGCCGGGGAGAGGTATGGCGCTCAGCTCGCGATTGAAGAAGACAATGTAGAATCGCTGTGTTTGTTTGAGGCTCGCCAGCGACTTGAACAATTCGATTTTCGCGGCGTCCCAGGGCCCGCCGCGCATGCTCCCGGAACCATCAATGACATAGCAAAAACAATTGCCGCTGGCCGCCGCCCCAAAGAAACTGGAGCTAGACTGAAGCGCATTGGCCAAGGAACTTGCCGAACCTCCCCCTGTCAACAATGTCGCGGCAGATAGGCTGTTCGCCTGAGAAGACTGAGTGCCCACAGGCAAGCTCACGGTGGACCCAACGTCAGCGAAATTTTCAGTAACATCGAATGTGGCTAAGTCGACACTCGGCAGGGGAGAGACATCGGAGGGGACGTCGGGCTCGGTAATTTCGAGTGGCTCCCTGAATTCGAGAGCTTCTGTGGCCACATCTGTTGATGCCGATTCCAGCGCCAAGCTGGCTGGTGGCGCGGGCAAACGCAGCGTGACCAGCCCCAGCAGCAGGACCAGCGCGGCATGGGCCAGAAAACTCACGACTATCCCCCGCCACTTTCGAAAGCGCGTCTGCTGCCGATGTTGCTGCTGCTTGCGCTCTATTGGCTGCGGAGTGAACTTAACTGCTTCTGTTTGCGTTTGTTGCGGTTCAGTAGATCGTTTGGCATCAGCGGGTGGTGTCTCCCTCCCCTGCTTGTCCCGTAGCCACTGAGCGCGACGCCGCAACCGGGCTCGAGCGGCAGGAAGCATTTGGTCCCAACTGTCGATCGAACTAATGCGCGCGTGCAGACGTTCGGGCTCGCGTGGGGAGGTTAAGCGTTCCAGCGTGGCGGAATGGTACGGATCGCCAGCATGCATGGCCAGCCACCTTTCCAGCCGTACTGGTTGGCCAGCGTGCGCTTCATCCAACAGCATGCGCAGTTCGGCACAGTCCGCCTCTGCTCTAGCAGCGGCCGCTTTCTGCGACAGGATCGACAGCAGGGATTCGCCGCGAGCCACGATGGCTGACGAGGTGCCAGGAAATTGCGTGCGATCCTCCGACATCATCACCTCCAAAGTAGCCCGACGCTCCGTCGTCGGTTTCGCGCCTGTTCAGTAGATTCTTGATCAATATCAGTTCGCCCCAGTTTCAGATTTCCCCAAGCGCCTGTCAAGTTTTTTTGTGCCATTGCTAGCAATAACGATTGCCCTTGGCCTGCGGGGGGCTGAGTGCCTATAGTCGCCACAATTGTGAAAGCCGTCGGCAGACCCATCCTTTCCGCAGCGAATGACCGGCCCCATGCAACCTGAGCTCATCCAAGATCGCTACCAAAAACTTGGCAACCCATCGAAGCAACCCAATCGGGCCACGCAACTTCGCAAGCAGTGCGTGTGGCTGCTGACGGTCGGCCTGCTCGGCTGGCTCGTCGCGCGACCACCTTCGACACTCGCTCAATCCCCCAGTGTCCCCAGTTTGGAAGCGGGTGCGACTGCGCCCCCGACGCCGCCGAGCTCTCCTTTACAAACTCGCAAAACCGGCGGTGCTCCACCTCTGCCGACCGATGCGGGGCAGTACTGGGAAGAGTACGATCTGCGTCCTTACACCAAGGAATTGAGTGGCGTTGATCGACCGCAGCAAGCGATCATCGATTGGATTTTGCGAGAAACAGGGACCGACCCGTGGTTCACGGACCCCTTCGGATTCGTCAATGCCGATCGAGAAAAACTGCGTGTCTATCACAATCAACAGATGCACCAGGTGGTGCGTGAGGTCTATGAACGATTCGTCAATGGCACGACGGCTCCGCAACTCTACGGCCTGCGTTTGATGGCTGTGGGGAATCCGAACTGGAGGACTCGTGGCCATGCATTGATGCGCAGCGTTCAAGCGCAGTCGCCAGGGGTTAAGGCCTATCTGGTGAGCAAGGAGAACTCAGCGATGCTGATGGCCATGCTACGAGGTCGAACCGACTATCGAGAACTCAGCGCGGTCGACATGGTGGTGCATAACGGGCAAGCTCAAGTGCTGGAGCAGCTTCGCGGACGCAATTTTATCGAAGATTACGTACCGGCTCCTGGATCGTGGCCCCCCTACATGCCATCCACCGGAGAGATCAAGGAGGGCTACCGGCTGCAACTCAGTCCTCTGCTCAGTATTGATCGCCAAACCGTTGACTTGGTCGTCAAGTGCAACATCGATCAAGTGGAGCGGTTGGCCAACGTTAATTTGGACCTACCATTGCAAACCGGTCAGATGTTCCCCGCCCAGATCAACGTACCTCAAGTGGCCAGTTGGAGGCTGCACGAACGTTTTCGTTGGCCAGCCGATGAAGTGCTACTGCTCAGTTGCGGAGTCGTGGCGGCCCCGATGGGCTCTCCCAGCGGCAGCCTGTTGGGTCAAGGGACCAGTCTCTTGGGGTTGGACAAGCTCATTCCTGGCACAGGGGATCGCGCCGACGCTTTGCTGATGATCGAATATCGTGGCAATGCCAGCGGTCGCATACCGACACCTGGGAACCCGGCGCTGGGGGGGGCTTCGACAAGTGCAGCGCAAGCGACCAGTCCACTCAGCCGCGGCAGGTATTGATTTAGTTACTGGCTGGCGCCCTTAAATTCCGCCCCTAGCTTGCCAGTTTGGGCATCGTCGGGGAAACTGATCGCTTTCGATTGCGAATCCTTTAGAGCACAGCTTTTTACCAGCATGTCTTCCACCAGCCGCCAGCGCGTCGCCATCACCGGTCTGGGGCTCGTCAGCCCCATTGGCTCCAGTTTAGAGCGGGTGTGGGAGAGCCTTCGCCTGGGAAAATCGGGTATTTCTACGATTGACAGTCTCCCCACCGCTTCCCTACCGGTTAAGTCGGGTGGGCAAGTCAAGGACTTCACGGGAGCGATCGAGGACTATGGCAACCTGGGCAAGGGGCTACAGCGATCGATCAAGAAGAACATGAAGGTGATGTGCCGCGAGATTGAAATGGGGGTCGCTGCCGCTCAGAAGGCGCTGGAACATAGTGGCTTGGGAGAAGCTCGCGATCCTGAAAGGTGTGGTTGTCTGTTCGGCTGCGACTACATTTTGACGCGCCCGGAAGAGTATGCCGACGGGGTTCGCCACGCGCGCGGTCAGGCGGGTGGGGAGTTTCGCATGTCGGATTGGCCGCTGCTAGGCTTGCCCAAAGTCAATCCACTATGGCTGCTCAAGTATTTGCCGAACATGCCCAACAGTCACGTCTCGATTTACAACGACTTTCGCGGCCCCAATAATTCAGTGACGGTTCGCGAAGCGAGTTCCAATCTCGCCTTGGCGGAGGCGACTTCGATCATCCAGCGTGGTGCGGCTGACGTCATGCTCGTGGGAGCGACCGGCAGCCGCATCCATCCACTGCGGACGGCCCACGTCGCGCTTATTGAAGATCTAGCACAAGAGCGCGACGACCCCAGCCAAATGTCCCGGCCGTTCGATGTGTCCAGCGATGGTATGGTGCTGGGAGAAGGAGCCGGGGCAGTGCTGCTGGAGTCGTACGAGCGGGCCCAAGCGCGAGGGGCGAAAATCTGGGGTGAGATCATCGGCTGCGGCTCCGCCATGGTGGGCCCTCTAGCCTCTGGCTCGGCTGCTCCGCGTGATCATCTGCGAGAAGCTATCCGGTTGGCTCTGCGGGGTGGGCTCGCCTCCGCTGCCGAGCGAATGCCGAGCACTTGGCACTTGCATGCCCACGGACTGAGTAGCCCAGCGGCCGACGCGTCCGAAGCGCGGGCCATCAGCGATGTGCTGGGGGAAGCCGACTACGGTTCCATGTCGGTGGTAGCCGCTAAGAGCCTGTTCGGCAACTTGGGGGCTGGGAGCGGGGCGGTCGAGTTAATCTGTAGCCTGCTAGCGCTGGAGCATCAGCAGCTATTCCCCATTAAGAACTTGCAAAATCAGGCTCCCTATGCACCATGGACGGCAGCCACGTCTGACTCGCTGCCAGGCCAGGCGTTCGTCCATTCGAGCTTCACGCTGCAGGGACAAGCCAGCACGCTGGTAGTAGCAGCCGCTTGATAGCGTTGACAGGTAGGGTCGGCATCTATACCATGGTTGGTTTACTGATTTAACTTACGCAGGTTGCCGTAGGTTTTTTCGGCCGATTCCGCCGATGCACTGGGCTGTCGCTTACTTCGCGTAGTCGCTCCCGATGGCACAATCGCCTTGCTGGCGCTCTACATCATGAGCCCTGTCGGTCATGGGACAATCTGGCCGAGGGAATCTCGTGCAATCGCTTGTGCGTTCAGACGATCCGTAGATTGTGCCAACCACGCAGAGCTGTAGCACCGCCAACCAAAACCTAAAGCATGAATCCATCCGAACTTCTGAGGCTCGTCGACTCGCTCCACCGCGAGAAGAATATCGATAGCGAGATCGTGTTTTCGGCGATTGAGTCGGCTCTGCTGACTGCCATCCGCAAACAGCGTGGTGAGGAGACGAATGTCGAGGTATCCATCAACCGCGACACCGGCAATATCACCGCCTCCCACGAGGGGGAAGAGCTCGATCAAGCTGAAATCGGACGCATTGGCGCTCAGACGGCCAAACAGGTTATCATCCAAAAAATCAAGGAAGCCGAGCGCGATTCGCTGCTGGATGAATTTCACGATCAGGTGGGGCAACTGGTCACCGGCACTGTCCAGCGTAGCGAGCGCGGAGTCACCACGGTTCAGCTTGGTAACATGGAAGCAATCCTACCTCGCGGTGAACAAATCTCCGGCGAATCGTACCACAACGGGGATCGCATCCGAGCGGTCGTGTACGAAGTTAAGGCGGCAGGGAATCGAGTCAAAGTAATCCTCAGCCGTACGAAACCACAGTTGGTGCAGCGACTATTCGAACAAGAAATCCCCGAGATCGCCGATGGCGTCATCGAAATTAAGGCGATCAGCCGCGAACCGGGACACCGTAGCAAAGTGGCCGTCAGCAGCTCCGATCAACGGGTCGATTGCGTCGGTGCCTGCGTTGGAGTCCGCGGTAATCGCATTAAAAATATCACTAGCGAACTGGCTGGCGAGCGGATCGACATTGTGCGCTGGACCGACGATCCAGAAACGCTGATCCCAAGCTCGCTACAGCCCGCTGAGGTAGAGCAAGTATTGTTGTGCGACATGATCGGACGGGCCATCGTGCTGGTCAAGGACGATCAATTGTCGCAAGCCATCGGCAAGTATGGTCAAAACGTCCGCTTGGCTAGTAAACTAGTCGGCTGGGACATCGAGATCATGACCGCCGGTGAATTGGAAGAGCAGATCGATCGCGCGGTGGGAGCCTTCATGGAATTGGAAGGGATGACCGACGATTTGGCACAAAGGCTGGTGGAACAAGGCTATTTGTCATACGATGATCTATCGGTGATCGAGCCCGACGCGCTGATGGAGATGGGTGGCATGACGGCCGAACAGGTCGATGCCATTGTGGAACAAGCTGACGAGCGTGCGTTGGTTGCCGAAAAGGTGGCCGACGAAGCCAAGAGATTAAAGAGGGAGTTGGCCATGGCTGAAGCAGCCTCGCCATCTCCCCGGCCCAAAGCAGAGGAACCGCTCACACCGGACTCCCCAGATGCGGCCAGTGGTGAAGAAGTAGACGCAGAAGTAGAAGTAAAAGAAGAAGTAGCAGTCCAGGCCAGTGAAGAAGCGACAACCGATTCCCCAGTCGTGGATGGGGAAGTGAATCAGGAAGTCGAATCGACGACTGGACCGGACGAAACCGCTTCGACTGTCGCTAGTGCTCCAGAGGAAACTATGGACCAGACCAATGTTGCCGATCGGACTTAATTTTCTGATCGATGGTAGACCTCTCTCTTCAGGAGAGATGTCCATGTAGATGACACATCCACGTGCCACAGGTGGTCGTGTCAGAGCACAGCGCCGACAGTGCGGCGTTTGTAATTTGATGACCTATTTTTGATTCCGCAGGAACAACAGCACGTGCCGAAACGCATCTACGCGTTAGCCAAAGAGCTAGCGATGGACAGCAAGGATCTAGTCGATCTTTGCACAAAAATTGGAATCCAGAACAAGGGTTCCGCCCTCGCCAGTTTAGAAGACGACGAAGTCGAGCGCATT
Source organism: Pirellulaceae bacterium (assembly GCA_041741715.1). Lineage (GTDB taxonomy): Bacteria > Planctomycetota > Planctomycetia > Pirellulales > Pirellulaceae > Aureliella. The sequence continues at coordinate 18,343 of JBGSJT010000065.1, forward strand.
GCCAAGTACATCAAGGCTGGGGAGGCCCCGCGTCCCGCTGCTGGTTCTGCCAGCGCCGGTGGTCCAGCGTCGTCGACTCCCATTTCCCCAGCCGCCGCTGGTCCATTGCCACCGCGACGTACGGGTCCTATCCCCGTCTTGACCGGTCGTGCGCCAGCCAAGCAGGCTGCAGTGTCACCGGTGACCGCCCACGCCGCCGAGACGACTCCGCCAGCGCCACCACCTACGGCTGCGGTGGTCGAGGAGATCTCTCCAGCGGCACCAGAGCCTGAGCTCCCGACCACACCGGACGAGCCAGAGCCACCCAGGGCAGAGCCACCCAAGCGCATGGCGCGTGAGGACTATAGGCCGGTTACCGTCGGCTCGGGGCGGGTGCGCGTGCTCGATGCGCGACGCAGCGAAGTCAAAAAGGCAGATGGGCCACTTGAGGACCGCAAGAAGTCACCACCCCAGCGACGCGAGCCGATCATCAACTTGGCCAGGCTTCCCAAGGGAGCAGCTCCACCGATTCCACAACCGAAATCCAATGAGCCAGCCCCCCAGCGTCCCGAAATCCGCTTTACCAAGGATGACATCTCAGGTCAAAAGCAGGGGATGAAAGCGCCACTGCAAGAGATGGAAGCTCAACAGCAGGAGAAGACCGACGGCAGTCGTGGTCGCAGTCCCAAGACAGGGCAAGGGGCACCGGGTGCGGGCGCTGCTGCCGCTGGAACAGCCGGGCCAGGAGGACTGAAAAACTTTAAGGCCGCAGCCGACAAAGCCAAGGGACGCCATCGCGGTGGTGCCGACGAAGATGAAGATGGTGCTGGCGTTCGTGGAAAGAAGGGAAGCTCCGGTATTGCCGCCGCGCGGGCCGAACGCCGCAAGCGAGGCCGCCCCGGTGTGGATGGCGGCGATGATTTCTCCCGTCCACAGCGTGGCTCCCGACGCTTGGTTCGCAAAGGGACCAACACAGCAGCTCCCCGTAAGGACAATGCTGTACTTGAACTCCCGTGCAATGTGCGTAGCTTCTCCGAAGCCGCCGGTGTCCCCGCCGGTCGCGTGCTAGGAGCGCTGATGCAAATGGGACAAGCCCTGACCATTAATGCCAACGTAGAACCGGAACTGGCGGAAATGCTGGCCACCGAACTGGGTATCGAACTCGAATTCAAATACCCTCAGTCGCTCGAGGAAGAGTATATCGACATCATCGATCAGCATGTCGATACCGACGAACAACTCATCAGTCGCCCACCCATTGTCACTTTCCTCGGCCACGTCGACCACGGCAAGACATCGCTGTTGGACTTCCTAATCGGTACGCGCATCGTCACTGGCGAGGCAGGTGGGATCACGCAGCATATTCGTGCGTATCAGGTCGAAAAAGATGGCCGCATCATCTCGTTTGTCGACACTCCCGGTCACGAAGCCTTTACCGAAATGCGAGCTCGTGGAGCCAACGTCACCGACATCGCCGTGCTGGTGATCGCCGCCGATGACGGCATTATGCCTCAAACCGAAGAAGCCATCAGTCACGCCAAGGCGGCTGAAGTCCCCATCGTCGTCGCCCTCAACAAGATCGACTTGCCAGGGGTCGACGTCAATCGCATCCTGACGCAAATGACCGAGCACGGACTGACGCCCAGCGAATGGGGTGGCGACGTCGAAGTCGTTCGCACCAGCGCGACCACCGGTCAAGGGATGGACGAGCTGCTCGAAACGCTACTCACGGTGGCCGAATTGCAAGACTACAAGGCCAATCCGAATCGCGCTGCCGACGGTGTGTGCCTGGAAGCCGAGCAGCAATCCGATAAGGGAGTCATCGCTAAGTTAATCGTGCAAAACGGTACGCTTAAGCCGGGCGATGTCATCTTGTGCGGTTCCAGCTATGGCCGCGTCAAAGCAATGTACGACACCTTGAACCCCTCGATACAGCTCAAGCAAGCCCTCCCCACCATGCCGGTCAACATCACCGGATTGGACGTTGCCCCTGGTGCCGGAGATCGCTTCTATGTGCTAGACAATATCGGCCAAGCCCGCGAGCTGGCTGAAACGCGATCAGACAAGTCGCGAGCGCAATCACTCTCTGGAACGTCACCTAAGGTATCCTTCGAGACCTTCCAAGCCCTGCTGCAGTCGGGCAAGTTGGGTAAGATCGAAGATATGGTCGAATTGAACTTGATCATCCGCGCCGATGCCCGCGGTAGCTTGGAAGCGATCGAAAAAGAGCTATCCAAGATCGACCATCCGGAAGTGGATATCCGCATCTTGCAGAAGAGCGTCGGTGGGATTACTGTCGCCGATGTGACGCTCGCCAGTGCTTCGCAGGCCGTCATCGTGGGCTTCAATGTTATTCCCGACGAGAACGCCCGCGGGCTGGCCGACGAGCGCAATGTAGAGATTCGTCGCTACGATATTATTTACAAACTGGCAGAAGACATTAAGGCCATTGTTGAAGGTCGCTTGCGACCGGAAGAACGAGTCATCGAACTCGGGAGAGCGCTGGTCAAGACCGTCTTCACCATTTCCCGGGTTGGGGCCGTGGCAGGCTGTTACGTGGCTCAAGGAGCCATCGAACGCGGCTGCCGAATTCGTGTCAATCGTGATGGTCGTACCATTGGCGATTATGCACTCGATTCACTGAAACGACACAAGGACGATGTCAAGGAAGTCCCGCGTGGAATGGAATGCGGTATCCGCTTGGCTGGCTTCAATGACCTGAAGCAAGACGATGTGCTCGAAGCCTATCGTGTCGAAGAATTTGCCCGTAAGCTCGAGTAGAACCCTATGACCAGCCGCCGACTATTAAAAGCTGCCGAGGCGATTCGCGAAGTCGTCAGCATGGCCATCCTCACGGAACTCCGCGATCCACGCGTGCAGAACGTCACCGTTACTGCCGTGGAGGTGGCCCCCGACATGCGCACCGCCACTGTGAAGGTGAGCGTTATGGGGACCGAGGGGCAGCAGCATATGTGTCTCAACGGACTCAATCGCTCAGCCGGTTTCTTGCAATCCAAAATTGCTAAGCGAATCGACACACGCTACACACCGCGACTCACGTTCGAGCTGGACGAGGGAGTCAAGAAGAGCCTGGAAATGGCACGCGTTTTGTACGAGATTGAGCAGGAACGCCAGCAACGAATCGGCCAACAACAGGAAATCCCAACCGAGGACAGTCTGCCATTGTCCGACGCGGCGGAAACACCCTCGGCGGATTGATTATCACCCAGCGACCAAAATCCACTCCCTCTCAAGAGCCAATATGAGCGCAAAGAATCGCGGCGACCGCATTCAACTGTTACAAAAAGTCGTCACCAAACATTACACCGCAGTGGCCGCGCCCGAGGATCGCACCGTTCTCGAACACATGTTGTACGCATGCTGCTTGGAAGACACTCCCTACGACGCGGCAGATGAAGCCTTTCATCGCTTGCAAGAATCCTTCTTCGACTGGAACGAAGTTCGTGTAACCACCGTTAGCGAATTGTGCGAAACACTCCACAACCTGCCCGATCCAGCCGCAGCCGCGCTGCGAATCAAGAAGAACTTGCAGTCGCTGTTCGAAACGCGCTATAGCTTCGACATCGATGACATGGTCAAGATGAATCAAGGCAAAGCGATTCAAGAACTGGAGAAGCTGGCGGGCATGACCAAGTTTGTGCTGGCCTACGTAACGCAAAAAGCTCTCGGCGGGCACGCCATTCCTGTCAGCCATTCCATCATGCAGGTACTACTCGCCACCGAGATTATTTCAGCGACGGAAGCAGAAAAAGGCCAAGTCCCCGGCTTGGAGCGGACCATCCCCAAGACGAAAGGTGCCCCCTTTGCTTCCTGCCTACATCAACTGGCCATCGATCACGCCACTTCTCCCGATAGCAAACAGACAAAAGCGGTCATGAAGGAAGCTGGCGCAGTCGAACCCAAGAAACAACCCGAACCTAAGGTAAAAAGCTCCAAGCCAGCCGCGTCGGGCAAAGCCACAAGCAGCTCATCGCAGGGAGCTTCCAAGCCAACCAAACAGCCCGCTTCCAGCAAGAAATCGACCGCTAAGGCGGTCCCCCCCAAAGCACCGGCAAAGACCGCCGGTAAGAAAACTGCCAGCAGTGCTGGCCCGGTTAAACCGAAGACCTCAGCTTCGAAAAATGCACCCGTCAAAAAAGCAGCTACCAAGAAGCCAACCAAACGCAAACCACGTTAAGACGTGTACCGTTAGGTTTAAATTGGATAGCGCACTTTCGGCCCAATGTCAGCTCGACGCGCCAGCGAGTGGGGCGTCGGTCCCGGAGAAGTTCGCTCTCCACAATACAGGCTCAGC
>JBGSJT010000066.1:0-16931 GCA_041741715.1 Pirellulaceae bacterium
CTCACCCTCCCACCGTAAGTTACGTCGTATTCGACGTAACTTACGGTGGGAGGGTCGGAGCCTAAGCGACGGGGAGGGAAATTCCAGCCAAGCCCCCCTCTCTGCTCGCCGACCAACTTCGTCGGTGCCCGTCGCGAGTCTCCCAGGGGGAGAGTTCGCCATACTGGCGATCAGCGAGAAGTGTCCGAATAGTACGCAATACGAAAGCAGATTGGTGGAGCCACTCATGGGCTTATAGGCAAGCAAATTAGGGGTAAGAAAATGGCGTGGTAGTGAGAACGGTGGCGATTGCCGCGAGGTGTCGTTTTGCCGCGAAGTGTCGTTTTGCCGCATATCTTTCTGAAGTGAATCGGCTTGCAGCGCTGTTTGCGAATTGGCTCGAGGTATGATAGGAAATCCTCAACTGCTAGTCTAACTACCCATATCGATTTCAATCTTCCATGAGTTGTTCCCATGCGATTTGTCTGGCTGTTAATCCTGGTGTTCCCAATTGAGACACTGGCACAAGAGTCCACTGTCGATAGCGACAAACAGTCTTGGGCGCGTGAGCCGAAAGAGATCGTCTTTCAGAACGACAGCCAATGGGAAGACAATCGCTGGCAACAAGCGGACGTGGGACCGTTTCTAGCTGGTTCGATCGCCACACCTGAAGGACTGACGCTAAAAGGGATCGCCATTCGCGTGGGAGACCAAGACCAAGCTACTGTCTGCTTCGATACGGCGCGGTTGCGCCTCAGTGGGGCTTGGAAGGGTGGCTTTCTACAATTCGACCCTCGACGCTTTGGCCTCACCGGTCGTTTGAAATCCGATGGTGACACAATTTTTTCAACCGATGAACTAGCGGGCTGGGGCAAGGGGGGACGCTTCCATCCAGAACCATTTGAAATCACTCTCCCCGCGTTGGAAGCGGGCTATACGCCGCACGGAACCAGCGCCACTCATCTACCAAAGGATTGGGCCGCCTATCGTGGGTTGTTCACCAGTGGCAAGCGCGTGGTGTTGTCCTACTCGGTCGGTGAGACAGAAATACTTGAATCGCCATGGTATCTGCAGTCCAGCGCAGGCGAGGCACTGACGCGGTCTTTGGAAATTGGTCCATCGGAAACAACACTCGAGATGTTGGTTGCCAGTGACGATGCACAGATCGTAATGGTTGGTGACAAGCGAGCGACGATAAACAAAGCTGATGGTTTGCAAGTCGTAAGTATCCCACCCCACTCAGATCAGTTGCGGTTCAAATTGTTGATGCCACAATCCAACCTCGACGCAGCAGCCGAAGTCGCGCTTCGCGAGCTGGGCAGAGACATCGAAGACCTGCAGCGGATGATCGAGCGGGATACGCCGCGTTGGCCTGATGAGCTGATCACTCAAGGGACAACGACCGAAACCGGCGGTCCCTACGTCATCGATTCCTTGACTCTTCCTTTTGACAATCCCTACCGAGCATTATTGTTCACTTCAGGGCACGACTTCTTCTCCGATGGCTCGGCTGCTATCTGCACGGTGCATGGCGATGTGTGGCACGTCAGTGGTATCGATCGACAGTTGCAACAACTGCGTTGGCGACGCTTTGCGACGGGACTCTATCAACCATTGGGACTGAAAATCGTCGACGATCGAGTCTACGTCCTGGGACGTGATCAAGTCACACGACTACATGATCGCGATGGAGATGGCGAAGCCGACTTCTATGAGAATTTTAACAACGATACGTTCATCACTCCCCGTAATCACGACTTTGTGACCTGCCTTGATACCGATCCGGATGGGAACTTCTATTTCATTCATGCCAAGACTGGAGTCATGCGGTTGGCCGCCGATGGTTCGACGCTGACACCGATCGCCGATGGCTTTCGCAATCCGAATGGCATGGGGGTCAGTCCCACGGGGCTGATTACTGCGGCGCCGCAGCAGGGGACCTGGACGCCGGAGTCGAGTCTGATTGTCGTCAAGGAAAATGGCTACTACGGTTTTGGCGGGCCGCGCATCACGTCACAGCGCCCGAGCGGATGGGATCTGCCCATGTGCTTCATTCCCAGAACGATGGACAATAGTGGCGGCGGTCAAGCGTGGGTTGAAGGAGATCGGTGGGGACCACTAACCGGTCAGATGTTGCATTTTTCTTATGGTCAGTGCCGTATCCTGTTGGCGCTGACCGAACAGGTCGATGGTGTCTACCAGGGAGGTACTCTACAGCTGCCAACTTCCCCCAGCGATTTTGAATCGGGAATCATGCGCGGTCGCTTCAACCCGCACGATGGGCAACTCTATGTCAGTGGCCTTCGCGGTTGGCAGTCACGAGCCATTCGCGATGGTTGTTTTCAACGCGTCCGATATACCGGCGAGCCTGTGCTGCTGCCAATCGGCGTGACGACTTATGCCAACGGCATTCAATTAAGGTTCGCCGAGCGGCTGGATCGTGAAATGGCTGAGAACCCCGACAACTTTTTCGTCGAGCAATGGAACTACCGTTGGACCGAGCAGTATGGGTCCCCCGACTTTTCAGTTGCCAATCCCGATGAGCAAGGACGCGACGAAGTGACCGTAGTATCGTCGACGCTGATGGAGCAGGGCTATAGCGTGTTCCTCGAAATGCCCAATCGGCAACCGGTGATGCAGATGCAAATCCACTGGTTGCTAAGTTCCTCAGGAGGACAAACAATTCAGGGGAGCTACGCGCATACAATCAATGCGGTTCCTAAGACAGTCGTACCCGAATCGCAAATCACGCGCCGCCAACAAACACCGACGATAGCCGACGATGAGTTGGCAAGGCTGCGGCCTGGACTCGAAATGCGTGCCACTTCACTGTCCAGTGGCGCGAGCGATAGCCGCGTGGCGAGGTTGGCCGCCTTTCGACAGAATGTCGATCAATCACCGACCCCATTCTTGCCTTCCGGCCCCCACGCCGTGCAGGCGAGCGGAACATTGCGTGTCTCACAAAGTGGTTTCTACGAATTCAAGTTCGTTGGAAACGGAGCCGCGGAACTATGGCTGAACGACGAATTCATCCACAGTTCTGAACAGCCTGCGACAGCAGGCAAACCGACGCTTCTTCGAAAGGGACACAATCGGATTCGAATCCAATATGCTAGTCCAGCGACGGGTGAGGCACAGTGGCGGCTTCTGTGGAAAGGGCACAACTTCGCTTGGGAACCAGTGCCACCGGAGGTACTGTTCCATGACAGCCACTCAACTGAACTACGCGCATCGCAAAAGCGGAGGGAGGGACGTGAACTGTTCGCCAATCACCTGTGTGCCCGCTGCCATCAAACGAACATTGATCAGCCTGCCATGTTCGAATTGTCCCTACTGGCCCCCGATTTATCGCAGGTTGGTGATCGACTGAGCACGAATTGGCTCGCCCATTGGTTGGTATCTCCCAAGTCACTCGAACCCAGTACAACCATGCCTGCGATGTTGGGGCAGGGAGAACGTGCCGAGCGTAACGCAGCCGACATGGCTGCCTTTTTGGGTTCGCTACGGTCGTCGAATGAAACAGCACAACCGGAACAACTCGCTTCTGTGCTCACTGAGCAGCTTGCAATGAAAGAGGGAGAACAGCTATTCGAATCGCTGGGCTGCATCGCTTGCCATCGCTTTAGTCCGGCCACCGAGAGTGACCCATTCAAACGAGTGTCACTGCACTACGCAGGTGCCAAGTACTCCATCGACTCTTTGTGGCAATTTCTGAAAGCCCCAACCGCCCATGACGCCGCGACTGAGATGCCTGATTTTGGATTGACCGATTCCGAAGCGCAGACTTTAGCCGACTTTGTTTTAGCGCAGTCCAAGGGAACGCTCGACGATCGTTTTTCAGTCGGTGATGCGGCGCGTGGCCAGGAGTTGTTTTCCAAGATCGGTTGCCGCAATTGCCATAGCGCTGGCGAGACGCTACCGATCATGCCTCCACTACTTGCGTTGGTTCGGAATGAGACGAACACCGCCAGTGGCTGTCTGTCAGCCATAGTTCCGCATGCGCGTAATGACGAAGACGTGCCGGTCCCCAACTACGACTTCACACCTCAGAAACAGCAATCGCTGGTTGAATTCGTACAGCGAGATCTGTCCAGTCTACACATTGCCAATGTGGTGGAAACGAGTACTCGACTGGTTGAACGCTTGCGCTGCGCAAGTTGTCATGACCGGGACGGCCAACGTTCGCCACGCGCCGCGATTGTCGTCGAAGAGGGGAGTGGACAGTTCCCCGATGTCTTGCCTGCACTAACTTGGGCTGGTGAAAAGTTTCGCAGTGCATGGACCGAGGCTTTGCTCAGTGGAACGCTGCGCACCAAATCCCGTCCTTGGGTGGCGGCACGAATGCCTGCTTGGCCGCGTTATGCCCATGTACTTTCTCACGGCTTGGCCGCCGAACATGCAGTTGCCATCGAGGATCCCGAGCCTTTTGTCGTCGATGCGGAACTGGCTCGCATTGGAGAACAGTTAACACTACCAACTGGATTGGATTGTCGTCAGTGCCACGCGATCGGTGAAATTCAGCCCCGCGGCGATAAGGAGACGCAGCTCAGTCTCGGGATCAACTTCAGTATTATTCGCGATCGATTGCGACACGAGGCCTATCATCGTTTCATGCTCGACCCGCCACGCTATGACATTAACACGAAGATGATTAAGCTCTCAGAAGATGGACAAACAACCAAGCTCAAAAAAGTATTCGATGCCGACGCACATCAACAGTTCGATGCCGTCTGGCATTACATCCAAAGCCTGTCGCCTGAAAACTGATACCATTTCCCCACCTTGGGCGTTTGGATTTCCCGAACAATCGTTGGAGACCAGCCTTTAGGCGTCCCTACATTTCGACTCTGTATTCTTATCTTTCTACCTTCCATTCTCCTGCCTTCCATCTTTCTGCCATCATTCCTCCTGCCTCGCTCTTCCTACCTTCCATATTTCTGCCTCCATATTTCTGCCTCGATCTTTGGGCTTGGTAGTTTCCGATCCAAGTTGAAGCCAAGACTCGCTCGCAATCAGCGCTACCATTTATTGACAAAAAGATATGCGGCAAGAAGATGGGACTCTCGGAATCGAGAGTTGAAGACAACTAACGCGTGGTTCCGTCGAATCGTTTACAATTCTGCTAGCGACTTTTGAGGCAATAGCCTGAATTCGCTCCGTCCAGCTAGAAACAATCAGTTAGGTTTCATTGAGAAAAAGAACGACAAGCATGTTGAAAACCGTCCTTCGTCTGAGAAACACATGCCTGTTTGGCATCTGGTTATGTGTACTGGGATTGCTCGCACCCGCGACCTATGCGCAAGTGTTAGCTCACAACCATGCGACTGCTACAAGGCATGTACGGCTGCTAACGATCGGAAATAGTTTCAGTCGCAATGCCACTCGTTTCCTGAACGACTTAGTCGAAGCGGGCGGCCATCGTTTGACTCACCAATCGATCGTGGTTGGCGGAGCATCGCTGCAATTGCACGCGGAGAAGGGACTGGCCTTCGAAGATGACCCGCTGGATAAAGCGGGTCTGTATTCCAATGGACGGAGCCTGCAACAAGAACTACAAGCGGGCGAGTGGGATTTCGTTACCATTCAACAGGCGAGTATCAAGAGCCACAACATCGACAACTACCGTCCCTACGCGGCCCAGTTAAAAAGTATCATCAGTCGCCATGCGCCGATGGCAGAGTTGCTGGTGCATCAGACCTGGGCCTATCGCCAAGACGACCCGCGCTTTGCCGCTCGTTCGCAAGACCCAAGCGAACCTGTCACACAAGCCGCCATGTCCGAGGGGCTGAACAATGCCTATGAAACGATCGCGCGGGAACTGAGCGCGCGACGCATTCCTGTCGGTGATGCATTCACACTGGCCGATAACGATTCTCAGTTCGGCTATCGGCCCGACAAGTCTTTTGATCAATCTGCCGCCAAGTATCCCGAGCTCCCCAACCAGGATCATTCATTGCATGTCGGCTGGCGTTGGCAGAAGGGCGTGCAGCCCAACGACGATTGGACTCTGAAAATAGACGGCCACCATGCAAGTATCGCTGGCGAATACCTGGGCGCTTGCGTATGGTATGAAACACTTTTAGGCGAGAGCTGCGTAGGGAATACCTTCGCACCACCCGAACTGGATCGGGCCTACGTCAATTTTCTGCAACGCACGGCGCATAGTGCCGTGTCCATGAACGCATCCAATGCTAGTGTCGCTGCATCCGAGGTGTTGACCTTCGATGATCCGTCACCTCAACAGTATCGTTTGAAGGCGCGGGCCAGCGTATTGGACTCACAGACCAAGGAATATCCTGAGATCAACTTCGTCTTTGGTACGAACGACAAGCCTCAAGATGAAGAACGCGCGTCAGTTGATACACGCGTGGCACCGCAAGGAAAACTGGTGATCTGGTTGATGGGACACAACGAAGCGCTGTTCGACCGGCTCAATAGCTACGGCTTGCATGCGATCCAAGTCAGTTATGCGAACAAGTGGTTCGGCGCGCTCTGCCGCCCTCGGCCCAAGACCAGCGAAGCTCGCGGCAATGTGCGACTGGAGGCTGCCACGGGACAGGACATCAGCGATGAACTGGCGTTGATGCCCCCTGACGGAATGATGGAACGCGCGTTTCACATGGTCCGCTGGCTGGCTAAAGAGAATCCGCAGGGACACTGGGAACATTTCTTACGCGAGGATGGACTGGGGCTGCGTTGGGACCGAGTTATCATCTCGGGAAGCTCGCATGGTTCCACGACCGCAGCCCGGTTCGCGCAATATCAGCGAGTCGATCGCGTGGTGATGCTGTGTGGCCCGCGCGACCAAGACCAAGACTGGCAAGCAGGATTCTCTGCCACGCCGACCAATCGCTTCTTCGGGTTCAGTCATGTACTCGATGGCGGCTGGACGGGAGATCACTATTGTCGAAGCTGGGAATTGCTGGGGCTGCACCAGTATGGTCCAATCGTTAACGTCGATACTAATACCATCCCTTTTAGCAACACGCGCCGCCTCCTAACCGCCGCCGATGTAAACGGAGATGCCAATCGCGCTCACTCCTCTGTAACACCCGGTCGCGCGTCCCCGCAAAACAGCCAAGGTGAATTGCTGTTTGAGCCAGTTTGGAAATATCTGTACACGCACCCAATTGACCTTACCGGTCCGCCAACTGAAAAAGATGCTAGTTGCCTGCCCGATAGTCGCGAATAGCTCCGTTGTCTTCATGGGGCAGAAGGCAAGCAAGATTTCGCAAAAGCCGTCGAGCGCACCGAAGCCGAGCGGCAACGCTTGGCCGATGCAATTACCCAGGCGGTCGTACCGGTAACTCACACGATACAGATTACCCCTCAAGCCGCTCGCTGAAACAAAGTTATTTATCCTCCGTTCATGCGACAGTCGCTGATCGAAATCAGTTGCATTTCATTTGGCGTCGCAATCTTTTTCCGACAAAAAAATGTGCGGCAAAAAGATGAAGCCTTCGATTGCATGGGGGCACTGCTCACGGCTAGCGCCTGAGGTTCATTTTATTGATAGAGTTGCCAAGCCAACCAGAGCAGTTCTGTGGCACAGAGTGTTGCTAGGCATCGGGCAAGTAGCCTTTCGCGGCGTTGACTTCGCAATTCGGTGACGGTCCAAGCCAACCAATGCTGCTGACCATGCATTCTCTGGAAGATGGGCTCGGTGAATGCTTGTTCCACCGATCGTTCGCCCGTGGCTGCTAAGAAAACACCATTGAAGAACGCTGGCCGCTGCTGAGCGTCGATCATTCCAGATGCAAATGCCTGATTGAGCAACACGCGCAGCGGACTAGCAAAACGTCGCCGACAATCGATGACCAAACGCAGCAAATGGCTGTTGCCAGGGATGGAGAGCACGGCTGGGTCACGGATCAGGTAGTGCGCCAATTTGTCGATTGAGGTCAATGCCCCGTCGGCAGCCTGCTCGAGCGTACTAGGTTGTTGAACTTCACGAGGGTCGCGAATTTGTCCAAGGGTAACACCGCTAGATCGAACTGCACCGAGTCGACGAATCGCCTCGGTCACTCCAGCTTGTCGCTCCATTCCGGCTAGTACCATTGACACTGCTGCGTGCTGACCCAGCGCGCCTTGGATCTGTTGGAGATCGTCGCGAATAGCAGTCCCGCATTGTCGCGCGGCCGCTTCGGAGTTCGTCGACAGGCAAGCATCGACTACGACACCAATCCCATTAATCGCCGCTACCGGTCGCCGCGCACCCCGGAGCCGAGTGCAAACATCGGCCAATATCTTTTGGCCATTGGCGATCTCTGTGGATGTCAACGAACTGAGACTAGCCGAATGCATACCATGTCCACTCGGCATTGCAAACGTCTCAAGCCGCTGTTCCCCTTCCAGCAGCAGTTCCAATTCATCCAGGCGGCCTTCCATTTGCTGTTCGGTGTGTTTGACTGCAACTCTGCTCTGAGTCAATGTGGCCGTCCCACCCGTCTGTTCGACTTCATCGAGTTGGCCGCCAGGTTCGACCGCCAACATTGTCATCTTGGAATCGTCGTCGTGCGGTGCTTGAGCGGAGGATTCCACCCGCGCATGCGATACATCCAGATGTGAAAGATCGCCGACGTTTGCAAACATATTCAGCTCAGCCAGTGATGAGTCGCCGGACTTGTTGAGACTTTCAACTGTTCTTCCCAGTACGCCTGCCGATCCGCAGAAAAGATAGATGGCTTCAGCGGTGGCGAACCAATTGAGTGGCGCATTTGAACTGGCGGGCCCATCGACCAACAGCTTTTGCTTCCCAGCCAATACGAGCCGCCGTTGCAGCGGTAGGCTAGTGGCACCGACAAATAAATACACCGGCAAATCGCGAAGTGTCACTCCCACTTGGGCCAGTGCTGCCACGCCAGCCTGCCAGGCCGCTTCCACATCGTCGGCGGCAGCGGGTACTTCGTCTAGCCACGCGCGTAAGGAAAAGTAGACGGACATTGAAGTGGCAACTAATAGCACGATCAACCACACCCCACGCGACAGCGTCATATAGTCAATCCACGCCACGCGGGCCGCATCGAGCTGAAAAACTCCCCAGGCAATTAGGGTCAGCAGCACCAGTGAAGCGCAGAACAGACAGGTAATTTTCGCTGCTCGCGAGAGTTGACGAAGTGACTGAAGTTGCGCAAGCATGTGTGGTTAGACTCGATAGACGACTAGATTGATGACCAATAGGAGTGCCGCCGCTAACGACCAGCCCACCACCCGCAAGCGACCGTTGTGAGGTGCAGCGCCAGCGATAGTGGACATTACAACAGGTGGACTACCGCTCCGCTGATGGGAGTGCACAAGCATGCGATCGATGGACTTTAACCATTCAGGCAGTGTGGGTGGCAGTCCGCTATTGATCGCCAACTCCAGCGGCTCGCCACTGGTACCGTACATGCCGCGAAAGCCGAGAATGACGCAGTGGTAGAACACATGCAACGCGTCGCGTTGGTAGACCGTCGCCGCTTCCTTGGCCAGTTCAAAGAAGCGTACACTACACAATCGCGTTTGGAACAATTGGGCTTCCAGCGCATTGTTGCTCCACCACTTGCTCCCGCTCCACGCATGTCCGATGAGCATTTCGTCAATCCAAGCCACCAGCGCGTATTTGGCCAATCGCCACTCAGACTCGTCCCCCAGCACGGCGTCTCCGAATTCGAATTGCTCCTGAAACTCGCGATGCAGTTCAGGTGCATCAATAATCCCCCCTTGATCCAAGCGTTCAAGCACCTGCAATGCGCGCAGAAATATGGGATCGACCACGGATGTAAAACGATTGTTCAATTCAAGAGACTCCAAATAGTGCAAATCTAAGTGGGATCACCTGTTTCTGATAGCTGACTTCCAATTGTCGATTGCCACTCAATGTCTCGGCGTTGGCAATCATCGAGTCCTTGATGCGAATCGCCAGCGTGCGACTGGCCAAAACATCTTTCCACGCACTACCATTCTGATCGATTTTGAAGTAGGCCCATTCGTTTCCACGCGGCAGGGAAGGGGGGAGCTCTTGCGCGGGCTGCAATTCGACTCCAGGCATCCGCTGCGTGAATAGTCGTTCGACTTGTTCCGCACTACCAAGCTTCCAATCCATGTGGCCAGCGGACAACAACTGTTGCAAATGGGCGAGAGGGAGTTTGCCTTTGTGGACTCCGATGAACCACTCGGCCTTTCCTGGCGGAAGCGGATCGAGCGTGGTTTGCATCCCAAAGTCGTTGCCGACTAGAAACTTTTGAATGTAAGGCTTGCTGTCAAAGGCCGCCAACGCGGTAACGATCCGTCGTTTCAACTGCAGAAAAAGCGGACCGAGTTGATCGTGGTCGTAGCCCCGCGTTGGCTTCACCGATCGCTGCGCATGAAACAGATCGAGCGCACCAGCTAGCCTAGCCAGTTCGAGATAGGCGGCGTGAGGATGAATCCCTCGCGATGTCGCCATGACGCGCATCATCGATGCAGCAGGATTGACAACTTGCAACAACAGCAACTGCGATAATTGCAAAGGCGAGTTGGCTTGCAGTGTACCGGAGGCATCGGCTAAGGCTTGACCAGCTTGTTCGCTAGCGCGCGTTAATAGATCGGCGATCGGTGATAGTACTTGCGCACGCATGCCTGGCCAGGCCGAACAATCGAGCAGCGGAGGGATAGTGTTCGGATCGAGTTCGAAAGCGGAACCGTCATCACTACGACGCACACTAGCAATCGGCAACGCGTCGTAGCCAGTCAGGTCCTGTCCTCCCAGCAAAAGATGTGCGTTAACACGTCGCAGCTCCACCGGCTGCACGCTCGAAGCGTCAACTTCGTCCGGCAACTCCAACAGTTCGGATGAAAAACGCTGACCATTGCTGCTGGAACCGCGATTGACATTCTCTCCACCCAATCGCAATCTTGGGATACCGATGTAGACTTCGATTCGCGATCCGGCAACCGATTCGTTCGCGTCATCCGCAGCGGGATTGGTTTGATTCGCAAACGCCCCCCGAAGGTCGCACCGCGCGGACTGCTGCCCTGCGGTCAACTGCAACAACGCACCGGCGGGCGTCCGTGCCTTGAGCCTATCAAGTTGAAAGTGACCGGCTGCCAGCGCCGCTGAATTGATTGCGATCTCCGAGATGCCGTAAAAATGGGGATTCTGCCACTGCTCCCCAGACGAAACCCGTTCGCTCCAATGTCGATCCCATGCTTGGAAATGGTGAGGTTGTAGGAACAAACCTTCGTGCCAATTGACAGCCGGAAATTGCATAGTGCGACCAAGTAGGTTAATCATTGCGTAGATGTGAGTATTTGTCTTATCGGCACAAACTCCTTGGTCGATAAATCGATTCAGGATAGTAAAGTCACTCGACTGTTTTCGAAAAGTGCTCGGTTTGTTCGCTGCCACACTCGTCGCCGTGCTGCTTTGCCAGCTAAGCGACTCGCACATGATGCATTCATTGCCGGACAATCGGCCGCAAGCAACGATGATCGAGTCGGCTGCGCCGCTACTTCGTTTTCCGTCAGCAGAGCCACCTGCCGGCATTGCCCCTTCGTTTCGTGGCCAGTTTGATGGGGTCCCTCAAGTTCCGACAACCGCTCTTTGGGAACTAGAGCCTGCTGACTCAAGGTGTGCTCCAACATCCATGGTTGCCCTGACTGCTGGTCAGTTCATTCCAGCCCCGGCTGTGGGTCCCACTTCGCTGGATGCCGATGGGACACTGCTTTCCAATGGGACACTGGCAGCTTGGCAGGTTCCTTCTCCCCTGATTGGTTCCTCGCTTGAAACGCCAGCACCTCGCATTCCTGTCGAGCCATGGTCTGGGCGAATCGCAACACTGCTATCGCGTCGCATGGGTTGCGACTTGGGAATTGGTCACGAACGGGTGATGTTTGCTCCCCACGTGGTGGAGACTGCAGTTGGAACCGCCAACACGAGTGTGCTGATCCGAGCTGATCGTGGGCTAGCAACGCCAGATCGTCTGGAAACGATTTGGGCCGCACCATCGCGTGGTCCTGGTCCCGAATCGCGAGTTGACATTCTGGACACCGTGTTTCGTATGGACCTCGGCAACGAAAAAGCTATGGTCATGACCGAATATACTATGCGCAGTCTGAACCCGGAGCGGAATGACAACACCACCGGTTTTGGCGACATGGTCGTGGGGGCCAAAGGGACTCTGTTCGACGGACAGAATACGAAAATCGCCTCAGTCTTTCGCACTTATCTAAAGACAGGTCCCAGTGATCGCGGTTTGGGGACGGGGCACGTCTCATTGGAACCTGGGTTTCTTTTACGCCACCAATTGACCCAACATACCTATTTCCACGGCGAAGCGAAGTACTGGTTGCCGATCGCTGGAACACCGGCAGTGGCTGGCGATGTACTGAAACTTGGCGCTGCGTTGAGCACGGTCTGGAAAGAGACCGATAGCTGGGCGATTCTCCCCACGCTTGAATTCTCCAGCTACACATTCTTGGCGGGTAGCACTACGCAGTCCAACGGCATTCGTCGCCGCGTCAACGGAGAATTCGCAGGCGAATTGTATCCTGGGCTGCGCTGGGTGCGCGCCCCTGGATACGAACTGGGGTTACTTGAATACGGCTTGGCCTCAGGTTTTATTTTTGCAGATGACGGCTGGTTCGATTCACGCCTAGTGTTTGACATCCGGTTCGCCCGTTAAGCACACCCTGCTGGGGCGGTTCGGTTAAGCATCGTGCGGGAAATAATTGTCCGATCTTAAATGTAGCTGCGGTCGCCAGAACGCAGGGAATCGACGCTCTGGCGAACGTAGCTACGACAGTTATTTCCCGCACGATGCTAAGGCGATCGGCAACTACCTATTTAAGGCTGACTGCGAGGTTTGCCAACTGCTGCATTCTTCCGCATGTACTTATGGCATTCAACGCAACGCACTGTCAAATCCATGAACCCCAACGCAGCGCGATCGACGTTTTTCTCATGGGCGGCCTCTTGGATCACACGACAAGCGCGTCGAAAATCCGAGCTCTGCTGTATGTACTCGTCGGTAGTCAGCACATTCCAGTTGCTCTCCAGACTGAGCAAGCTTAAATCCTGAGCATTCTTAGCGAGTTTGTCGAAATCTTCGATTGCCAAAGCCTCGAGAATCGCTTTGGAATGCTCAAGCTTCCGCTGCATGAATGGTTTCAGCCGCTCCGGTCCCTGTGCGACTTGCGGCTCACCATAGGCCCGCCATGAGCCTATCCCCAGCAACACAGTCAACAAAATTGTCGCCAACACAAATCGCTTCATTGGTAAGATCCTCTAAGAGCGGCGGAGCAGTTGATTTCATCGCATGACTGGGAGCAACTCCAACGATTGGAATTGCGGCTTACGTACCGCAGTGCAAGTCCCATACCATCAGCCGACAATAACATTACAGCGAATGCTGCACGGATGAGACGTTTTGCTTTTTTGGTTTTTCTGGTTCCCAGGCTCTGCCTGGGAACCCACTGTCTTGCAGGCTCCGCCTGCCAATACCTAGCAGACGAGGCAGAGCCTCCGGTGCAGTGCGTTCCCAGGCAGAGCCTGGGCACGAGGGTTTTTTGTCGGCCCGTTTTTGCAACTGATCAATTGTGCGCTAAGTTGAATTCAACATTCGCATCTGCGGAATCTCATTTCAACGCAATTTTGAATTTCAGTGCGCACTGTGACGCGAAGGCACAGCCTAATCGCCAACTAACGTGCAGATACGCACAGCCCGTTACAATTCCTTTTGCCATCGCAGAGGCACGCCTTCGAAAGCGGCTTGATAGCTCGATTCAAGCGGCACGCGAACATGCCGACCAGGTCTTAAAAAGAGCGGCATGTCGGCAAGTGACTGACCAACTGCCACCGGTTCAATGTAAGCTTCGATCTCCAGCCCAGCCTCGTAGGACACCAAAGTCAACGGCTTGTCCTTTGGTAATTGAAAACCTTCTTCTCCACAGACCTCCTCCCAAATCGCTGCATGAATTCCGTGCGGATCGCGCGGAGTTGTGGGGAACAGATCGATAATTAGCAAATGAATGCCAGCTTCCAACAGCTCCAACGCCTTCTCAACAAACGCGCTAAAGGAGTGTCGATCGGATTTGTTTCCAGGCGATACGATCTCGATCATAGCCACCACGCGATCACCGCTACGATGCCGAATGGCGATCCGCTTGCGGCGTCGCGCCGAGAGAATCATTTCGCTTTTTGGATTCAATGTCGCGCGCACATGCGCGGCAGTGGCCAACGCCGTTCCCACCACGTCGGTTGCACTCAATTCAGCTTGACCATCGTCATCTTCAAGCGGTTCCATGCTCTCCAGCGTCAACACGTCTGGCCCCAAACCACCAGCGATTTGTTCAGCCATCGCATAAAAGTTTGACGGCAACACTCCGGTATTGAGCGCGACACTCAGTGCGGAAATCCAATTGTGATGGAAGTGATGGAAGGTTCCTGGAATAACGCGAGTCCAGTCGTGAATCGGCATTGGGCAACTCCCTATCTAATCTTTTTGCGACACAAATTCATGTCGTCCGCATCTCAATACTGTCAACTTCTGAGCGGGTTGAACAGTCAATCACTCTCAGGCAGCCTAAGTTTCTCCCGACAAAAAGATGTGCGACAAAAAGATGAAACACTCGACAACCTAAATATAAGTTTCACAACCAACCGCCAGTATCATGCCTTGGTACACCTACCAACGTGCTCTACCTAGATCCAAAGTCGACTAAGCCCGAGTTTGTCCATGCCTCATCTTCTATCCTAGCCTAACGCTGGGCTGTTAAAAACTGGCACTGCTTGCAATTCGCCTGTTGCGCAAGACTTATCCCGGCGAGGCTGAGAGTTTCGCAAACTTAAACCTAAACTTGCACTTAAACCTAAACCATAACGTCTGTAGTACGGAGTTTAAGTTTAAGATGTCGCTCCTATACTTTCAGCCACGCAGGGATGCCCTGGGCATTGCATGGCACTTGTTCTAACCGATTTTTTCCGCCACGTAGCGGCGGATATCTGCTTCCAGTTCACCAAGTCGCTGGGCGAGCTTGTTCTTGGCCGCATTCAAGTCAGTGCTGTCAGCGGGAGGGAGACTGGTAAACATGTAGAACTTCACCTTGGGCTCAGTCCCTGAGGGTCGAACCGCGAAGTAATTACCCTCTAACGCCAAATTGAGCATCACCATGTCGGCAGGCAAGGCATCGAGTTTATGCGTGCTGCCGTCAGCCGCGCGCGTGGTGAGTGCTTTGTAATCGCGGACAGCGACCACTTCGATCCCCGCCAATTTGCGCGGTGGGTCGGCGCGAAAGGCAGCCATCAAGCGACTCATTTGCGTCATCCCCTCGCTACCTTCCATCTGCACATTAACCAGCGTCTCAGCATGACAACCGTGCTGTTGTTGGATTTCAGCTAAACGTTCGTGGAGCGTTTTGTTTTCGCTTTTGAGCTGCGCCACCAACATGGCCATGAGCAGACAGGCCACCGCTCCATCTTTGTCGCGCGCGTACTGACCGATCAAGTAACCATGCGACTCCTCGGTACCGAATACGAAATCATCCGGTCCCACCGCATCCATCACGCCAGCGATCCATTTGAAGCCTACATGCAAATTCCCTTCGCATCGAACACCGTACGACTCCGACACGCGGCGAATTAAATCGGTGGTGACCAACGTCTTGATGACATACGACTTGTCGGACAAGCCCCCGAGTTGTTGCAGGCGCGCACAGACGAAATCGGCCAACAAAACTCCGATTTGATTGCCATTGATCGTTTCCCAGGGACCACCAACAACTGCCGTGAGGGGCGCCGCCACCCCCAGCCGATCGCAATCCGGATCGGTGGCCAAGATCACATCCGCGCCGGTTTGCTGAGCACGCTTAATGATCGCGTCGAACACGGCGCGATTCTCGGGATTGCTAACATGCCCTGGCACATTCGGAAAATCGCCATTCGGTTCAGCGTGCGGACCATAGACTTCGCAATCATCAAAGCCAGCTTGTTCGAGCACGGGCATAACCGCGAACGTCCCCACGCCGTGCAGTGGCGAGTAGATAATCTTGGCAGCTCGTGGACCGGGCCATGCGAATTTATTAACCTCTGCAAAGTAGGCTTGGTCGACTTCCTGAGTGCAGATTTTGATTTGTCCCTTTCCCAACGCACTTTGAAAATCGACTAGCTTGATTTCATCGACGTTCATCACGCGCTCGATGATCGCCTTGTCATGTGGTGGCAGGACTTGGCCACCGGTTGACCAATAGACTTTCACTGCATTATCGCTGGGGGGATTGTGGCTGGCGGTCACCATGATGCCGCAATCGCACTTTTTGTAGCGGACAGCGAATGAGAGTTGCGGCGTGGCGCGGTAATCGTCGAGAAAAACCACTTCGAAACCGTTGGCCACCATGACCCGGGCGCACAGTTCGGCGAATTCTCGCGAGCGATGCCGCGTATCGTAAGCGATTGCACAGGAGAGTTGCCGGTCCCCCGCTCCCGGTTGTTCTAAAATTCCCGGTGGTTCTAAAATTCCCGGTTGTTCTAAAATGTAAGTCGCCAACCCTTGGGCGCTTTCACCGATGGTCCGTTCGTTGATCGCGTTGGAGCCAAATTCATACATGCGCCCCCGACGCCCACCGGTCCCGAACGGAATGATCGTCCAAAATACATCGTCCAGCTTCTGCCACTGCCCCCCCGCGATGTGCTCCACGATTGCGGGCTGGTAGCGCGAGTATCGCGACTCCGTCAACCAACTGGTCAAGTTTCCCAGGGCGGCTGGGGTCAAATGGCCAGCATCAACTGCCTGTTTTGCGGCTGAAATTGCTTCTTCGATACGCATCGTCAATCGACACCATTTACAAAAAGTGAGAGAATGAAAGTGTAGGCGATTGTAAGCCACGAACGTGCCAGGGACTAGGCTCTGGTTGAAAAGGGGTCTGACCCTTTGGAGGCAAGTCGTTTTTGCCTTTTTTTCGTCTTGCCGGAGAGGGTCAGACCCCTTTTCAACCAG
>JBGSJT010000067.1:0-2173 GCA_041741715.1 Pirellulaceae bacterium
CGTTCAGTTTTTACAAATTTGGCATCGTCCCACGGATATGTCGACGAACACGAGGGAGTGTATAGCCCGCATGAACTCCGCTTCCATTTATCGACTATATTGAATTTCGTCGATTGCGAAATCGCCGGTGGCGAAAAGAGACTGGCGGACGCCAGCTCAACCGTTACGCGAATTGCGCCTTGCTGACCGACCCAACTGTACGCAAACTAGTCGACGATTGTTTGCAGCATTAAAAAGCGGCTTTAGGAGAGACTGCACTTTAGGGGAAAAGTTTACAACACTTAGGGAACTGATATTTCAAAAAACCGTGGCTCGCGACCATGATTTGGGACTTCTCACAGAACCATCTCATGAAAGGAGCCACGGATGGCTAAGCGTAAACAACCCTCGCATCGTCCGCAAGCCAAACACAAGAAGAATCGTGGGCCAAGCCAGTTCGACAAGCGAGCGCGGCTGGACCAAAAGAATCCTCAGCGAAAGAAGACGACCAAGGCAAAAGTGCCGCTGGTTGGTCCGATATTGGCCCATGTCATTTCGATGGCGAGCATGTTGGATGCACGGACTAGTTTTCGGTTGATGATCATCATGGCCGGGATGATGTTGTCTGACGACCGCCGAGTGGCCTCGACATGGTTCGTGGCTGGTGGTGTGCAAGACGATTGGGATCGGTTTTATGATTGTTTGATCAGCATTGGATACAGGGCACAGTTGTTGGCCAAACCGCTGGCCATGGCTGTGGTGCGCAAGTTCGATCCAGGTCCCGATGGGCACTTGATTTTGGCAGGCGACGATTCGCCGACAAAGCGTTACGGACGGCATGTGGAAGGGGCAGGCGTGCATCACAATCCAACTCCTGGTCCGGCCGATGGCGAGTGGCTGTACGGACACAATTGGGTCTCGTTGTGCTTGCTCAACACCCATCCTACATGGGGCGTTATCGCGCTACCGTTGCTGTCGCGACTATACGTGCGAGCTAAGAACATTTCTGAATTAAAGCTCAAATACGGTTGGGAATTCAAGACAAAGCATCAACTGCTGGTGGAGCTGGTAACTTGGTTCGTGAATCTCATTGATGACATGGAGCTGCAGTGCAAAATCTGGTTGGTGGTTGACGGTGCGTATGCCGCGCGGACCGTCTTGGACCCACTTCGCAAACAGGGTGTGATCGTCTTCAGTCGCTTGCGCAAGGACGCTGCATTGTTCGACCTCCCTCCCCAGCCGAAGTCAAAGCAGCGCGGTCGACCACGTGTGTATGGTCTGAATCGAATCAGCCTCAGCAAACGCGCCGCCAGTCGTCAGGGCTGGCAATCGATCACCTACCACTGCCGTGGCTCGGAGGTTACTCGTCAGTACAAATCGTTCCTGGCGACATCGAAGTTGGTCGGTGGCGTGATCAGTGTGGTGATCGTGCGTTTCGACGACGACGGTTGGGCAGCCTACTTTTGCACTGATCCCCAAATGGAGGTTCGGGACATTTTGAATACAGTTGCCGCGAGGTGGGCCATCGAAGAACATTTCCATGACGTCAAGGAAATTTGGGGCGCTGGCCAGCAACAAGTTCGCAACCTGTGGTCGAACATTGCTTGCTGGCATTTGAATCAGTGGATTTATACGCTGGTAGAATTAGTCTCCTGGGACGTCCCTCAGGCCGAGTTGACTGACCGCAGTGGAAGGCCCTGGGACAATCCCCAACGTCGTCCCTCACATGCCGACAAGCGTCGCTCGATTGCCAAGCAAATGTTGCAAAAACAATTTTTCGCGTGCCTACCCAAACGTCCAGAGTTTGAGAAAATACGCCGCTCCATCGCTGACCTAATCAGCCTCAGCGCATGACCAAAACCAACCTGCCTCGCCCATCAACCACAGCCAACAAAAACGTCGCTCGCCGACTCCCAGCTCAGCGTACGTTATGATCAGATCCCGCTCTGCGGAGTGCAAACTTTTCACCTAAAGTGCAGTTACGAAGAAGAACAGGAGCGACAAGAGCGAATGGGCAGCCATTGATCTTGATCACGACGATTAGCTATGCGATTCGAACCAGCTTACCCCTTCAAACAAAACCAAGACTTGCTGTGGCAGATCTACATTTCGCACCGGTTGGACACGCCGGAGCGAGTTCGGGCGCATGTCAACTGAAGGCGTTCAGAACGTCCGAGTGCCGAACGAATCGCAT
>JBGSJT010000068.1:0-75418 GCA_041741715.1 Pirellulaceae bacterium
AACCGAGTTGGGGCGACAATCGATGGGAATCTGCCGGGCCGTTGGCCCTACCGGCGGTCGACTCCCGGCTATGTCTATGTCCCAGGCCTGCAGCCTGGGCTAGACAATCTGACGGGCCTTTGGCCCTAATTCACATAAAACCTGGAACCTGGAACCTGGAACTTGAAACTTGAAACCTGAAACCTGAAACCTGAAACCCTTCGTTGAATTCCACCCGAATGCTCCCACCCCAATCCATACATCCGGTCGGTCGCTTGGCGGCGCTTTTCTTTCGTGACCGCCGGTTGATTGTGCTGACACTACTGCTTGCCATTGCGTCGGGCGTCAGTTCCCTGTTTGTCCTGCCACGCATGGAGGATCCGCTATTGACGCAGCGCGCGGCGCAAATCACCACGGTCTTCCCGGGGGCCGACGCAGGAAGAGTGGAAGCGTTGGTGACAGAAAAGATCGAAGACAAACTGCTCGACATTCCAGAAATAAAGCGTCTGAGGTCGCAAAGCCGTGCGGGCTCGTCGTTCATTTCAATCGAATTGCGAGACGAAGTTGTCGATACCGACCCGGTCTGGTCAGCTATTCGCGGAAAACTGGAGGACTCGATCAGCTCGCTCCCGGAGGGTTGCATGCGTCCCGAGTTTGAC
This sequence comes from Pirellulaceae bacterium, assembly GCA_041741715.1. Taxonomy (GTDB): domain Bacteria; phylum Planctomycetota; class Planctomycetia; order Pirellulales; family Pirellulaceae; genus Aureliella. Next base: position 639 of record JBGSJT010000068.1, read on the forward strand.
GAGCTGGACATTGCCGCGTATGCCTGGATTGGAGCCTTGGTCTGGGAGCGCGACGAACCAGTGGCCGATGGTGTGCTGCGGCGGCTGGCCCGTGAATTAAAGGATCAATTGTTCGCCATCCCAGGGACGAAGAAAGTGGACATGTTTGGCGATCCGCAAGAAGAGATCATGGTGGAGATCGACGTCGATCGAGCTGCCGCTGCTGGTCTCCCCGCCACGCACATCGCGCGACAACTGAGCCAAGGAGATGTGAAAGCGTCAGCCGGAATGTTGCGGACAGAGAACTCCGAAATGGTGGTAGAACTGAAAAACCAATTCCGATCACTGGAAGATATACTGGCCACCACACTGGTCACCCACCAGCCTGGCCAGACACTTCGACTGAGTGACGTGGCTTCGGTTCGCCGCACAACGCCAGAGCCCGTTGCCTCCAAAGCGATTATCGACGGACGGCCAGGGATTGTGGTCGCCGCCATGCTCCGGCCAGAATTTCGTATCGATCACTGGGGGACCGATTCGAAAACGATCATCGGCCAGTTCGAACAGCGCTTGCCGACCGGAATTGGCTTGGAGGTCATCATGCAACAGGAGAGCTATGTTGCGGATCGCATGGGGACGCTAGTCAAAAATCTGCTGTTGGGCGTATCAGCTGTCGCCATCGTCACTTTCCTGTTCCTAGGCTGGCGAAGTTCCCTGCTGGTCACGGCAACACTACCTGTGGCCGCGTTGATGGTGCTGGCGGGGATGCGGGCGCTCGACATTCCCATTCATCAAATGTCGATCACTGGATTGATCATCGCCATGGGATTGCTGATCGACAATGCCATCATCGCCGCAGATGAAATTGACATCAGCCTGCGTCATGGCCTGAGCCCCGTTGCGGCGGTGGCCGATATGGTCTCACGACTCTTCGCGCCGCTGCTGGCGTCGACGGTCACCACAGCTCTGGCCTTCGCCCCCATCGCTTTGATGGAAGGGCCAGCAGGCGAATTCGTCGGTTCCATTGCCGTGACGGTCATGCTTGCAATTTTCAGTTCCTTTCTGTTGGCGATGACGGTCCTCCCGGCCAGTGCCGCACTGCTGCAAATGCGGAGCTCGGGCGCTACCAAGTCAACATTCCTACGGCACGGTGTTTCCATTCCGCGCGTAACTCGCATTTACAAGCAAGTGCTAACGACCTTGGTTCGCTATCCGTGGTTGGGGATCGCCAGCGGTTGTGTCTTGCCGATCGCGGGCTTCGTGGCGGCCACACAACTAAACGAGCAGTTCTTCCCACCTGCCGACCGCGACCAATTCCATGTCGAATTGGAGATGTCCCCCGGCACCTCATTGGCACGTACCGAACAAGTGGTTCGCGCTGTTGATAGGGTGCTGATGGCCGAACAAAGAATCGAGCATACCGCTTGGTTCCTGGGAGAGAGTGCCCCACCGTTTTACTACAACATCATTGCGCGGCGCAAGAATAGTCCAGATTACGCCCAAGCCATTGTGACGCTCGACAATAACGACCGACCACTGGAGATGATTCGCCGTCTGCAACTTGAGCTCGATCAGCAGTTTCCCGACGCGCGGTTGTTGGTTCGCCAGTTGGAACAGGGGCCTCCCTTTGACGCACCCGTCGAAGTGCGATTGTTCGGCAGCGATCTGGATCAATTGAAGGACTACGGTGAGCGGCTGAGGACCATCGCTACCGAAATCCCCAACGTGCTTCATGTTCGCACTGCGCTCAGCGATATTCGTCCCGTAGCTACCGTCTCGGTCGGAGCCAACCAAGCCGATTGGACTGGGTTATCTGAATCGGAAGTGGCCGCACAGCTCTTTGCCAGCCTCGAAGGACTGCGAGCCGGTTCGATCATCGAAGAAGTGGAGGAGATTCCTGTCCGCGTCCGTTTGGCTGGAGCGACCAATCATTCGCTGGAAGAGCTCGGGGCGACGGGGCTGTACGTCGCCACCCCGCGCCAGGCCAATGAAGCGGGTGCGGGCGCGGTCTCGATCCCCTCGACCATACCGGTCGCCAGTGTCGCCTCGATTGCCTTGAATCCGCAACGTGCGGTGATCACCCGCTACAACGGTCGACGCATGAACGAAGTTCAAGCCTTTATCACCGCCGGAACGCTCCCCTCCAACATACTCGCCGAGTTCGAACGACGGATTGCGAGCAGCGGTATCGAGTTTCCTCCTGGATTTTCGATAGAGCAGGGGGGTGAAGCTTCTGAGCGGGATGCCGCCGTTAGTCGACTACTGGCCAACGTCACAGTATTGACGGTCGGGATGATCGCCGCTTTGGTCTTGGCTCTTGCTTCGTTTCGTTTGACGCTACTGATTGGATTTGTTGCCAGTTTGAGCATCGGCTTAGGGATGGGAGCACTGTGGAGCTTCGGTTATCCCTTTGGCTTCATGGCGATCATCGGCACCATGGGGCTAGTCGGGATTGCCATTAACGATTCCATTGTCGTAGCCGCCGCCCTCTCCGCCGATCCGCGCGTACGTGCTGGCAGTGTTGAAGCCACCGTGGAACGAGTGCTAGAAGTGACGCGGCACGTATTAGCCACGACTGCGACCACGGTTGTCGGTTTCCTCCCATTGCTCCTCAGCGGCGGCGAGTTCTGGCCCCCGTTAGCCGTCTGCATCGGTGCCGGCGTCACCGGTGCCACCCTCATTTCCCTCACCCTCGTCCCCGCCGCCTTTCGATTGCTCATGGGGCGGGGGGAGTAGAAATCAAGAAAGGGTTCCAAATTCCAAATTCCAAGTTCCAAGTTCCAAGTTCCAAGTTCCAGGTTCCAGGTTCCTAGCCTCTAGCCTCTAGCCTCTAGCCTCTAGCCTCTAGCCTCTAGCCTCTAGCCTCTAGCCTCTAGCCTCATAAGACGAGAGGGTGGCACTGGCTGGGGCCAGTGTTTGCCGAAGTAGATGAGTTGGGGGAAACCCAGGTGCAACCAATTCATTACTTCGAGAGCTCAACCAATTGGGAGTAAGTTCCAACTCTCACCCTTCGATCACACTGGCCCCAGCCAGTGCCACCCACTCCACTCTTGAAACTTGAAACTTGAAACTTGAAACTTGAAACCTGGAACTTGAAACCTGGAACTTGAAACCTGGAACCTGGAACCTGGAACCTGGAACCTGGAACCTGAAACCTGGAACTTGAAACCTCGCCCCTCTCCCACCAATCCATTTGCCCCTCCCCACGTGTCTCTGCTACAATAAAACTCCGATCAATCTTCTCTTCCCTCCCAGCCGCTGACGCGGAGTTCCATCATGGCTGCTGTTATTGCAACTGACACGATTACCGACGAGGACTTGCTCCGGAAATTCGTTGACGACGGGGATCGGAGTAGTTTTGAGACGCTAATTCGGCGTTACCAAGACGAACTGTACAACTACTTGCGGCGTTATCTGGGTGACGATAATTTGGCTGAGGACGCCTTTCAACTGACGTTTGTCAATGTTTATCAGAAGGGGGCTCAATTCGATTTGAATCGCCGCTTTCGACCTTGGCTGTACGGTGTGGCCACCAATCAAGCCATCGATTTAAAACGTCGGGACAAGCGTCGTTCGCACCAGAGTCTGGACTTGATTTCGAGTCAGTCCGACGCGCGGTGCAGCAGCCAAGCGGCCGCGATTCCCGATCATCGTGTTCCCGAAAGCGATCCGCTGGTCGACGCTGAGCTCCGCGAGCAGATGCGGGGAGCGATTGACGAGGTTGGCGAACCGGGGCGAAGCGCTCTGGAGCTGATATATCTGCAAGGGATGGCTTATAAAGATGCCGCGAAAGTCCTGAATGTACCGGTCGGGACGGTAAAAAGCCGCGTTCATGCCGCCATCCGCAAACTTTCCGCGATTTGGCAACGTAATACAGTTGTGTAGTGGACAGTGTTACCTTGAACGCTTGGATTTCTCGCGAATTCGTTGGAGTCCAGCCTTTAGGCGCTTTGCATTTCGAACCCGATAAAAGCGGCTAAAGCCTGGACTCCAACACCATGCAGCTAAAGCCTGGACTCCAACGCAGTGCGGCGATGTACAATTGGGGCTTTTTGAATTTGGTTCAGTGCACAACTCTGTAAATAATATTAACAGCGTTTGAAACTATGCAGTTTTCCGACGAAGAACTGATTGCCTATCTACTTGGGGACGCTTCGCGCGACCTCGCGGAGAGGCTTCAGCGGCAATTTCTAGCGGAGCCAGAGTTACTCGAGCGACTGACTCAGTTCCGGATTCTGCTGGGTCAGATCGATTCGTTGGGAGTCCCGTTTGAGCCCCCTGCCGATCTGGTCGACGGCACCTTGGCTCGCATCGATGCTGTGGAAGAGATCTCGCCAAACCTACCAGCCACGGGGGAGGTGACTTACGGCTCTACAGCAGCACGCCTCAGTCAATCGAGTCCCAATCCGCCGGTGCTCCTCAGTTCGCGTGGCGACACAGCTCCGCGCCGGTCATCGATTTGGGATTCGACCGCGCTCACCGTCTCCTTGACCATACTCTGTTGTTTGGCCCTGCCGACCTTAGTTCGAGTACGATTCGAATCGCGCAAGGCCCAGTGTGCTCGCAACCTGAGCATTACTGGATCGGAACTGATACAGTTCGCGTTGAATTCACCCGACGGACGGTTCCCGCAAGTTGCCTTAGCGGGCCCGGAGGCCTTCGCCGGAGTGTATGCCATCTACCTACACGACATCGGTGCCAAGCTCACGCCGGAGCAGCTTCAGTGTGCCAGTCTCAATGGCACGCGTGATCGCTTCCCTTCGCCAGTCACGACTGCATCCAGCCCCTCGCAATTCGCCAGCTCAATCCCCAGTTTCACCGAGTTACATCGGCTGGCTTTGGACGAGCTAGCACAATGGCAACGGACCATTGGCGGCGATTACGCTTACAACTTAGGAGTGGCCGAGCGCGGGACAATTCGCGCCCCCAAGTGCGACGGTCGCAGTCAATTTGCTATAATTGCCGACGCACCGGTCATTACCCCCGCCTCCGGTAGCAACTCCCAGCCAGGAGAGCCAATCGAGCGATTCATTGCTCATGAAGGGCGTGGGATCAACATCTTTTACGAAGACGGACGAGTTGTCTTTGTCACCACCGCCAGTTTGATCCGCCCCACGGCAGTTTCTTTAGAACCAGCTTCTGCTGGATTGGCCTCGCAAGGATCCATCGGCACGCGAACTACCGTTGATAACAACATGGTCGTCGCCGGGCTAATTGACAATCCCATGCACAATCAGCATGGCGTGCATGAAGTTGGCCTGCATCCTCAAGACGCCTCCCTCGCCCCCAGCCACTTCGCCCCTCTCGGCAACTAGCCGTACGTCAGGCTTTCTTACCTGACCTTCCCCCTCGTACGTCAGGCTTTCTTGCCTGACAAATTGGCCATTGGTACTGGCATCCAACGACACTTTTGGTGTGACGAGTGTAGCATCTCAGTCCTTCCAGCAGCAACCTTTTTCTAACATGTCAGGCAAGACGGCCTGAGGTGTGGATTTTCGCTAGTGTTTGTTTCATGAGTTGGGTAAAATGTCGTGCGAAACTGATGCCATCGCAAAGCGGCGAAGCTTCAACCTGATTGCGCAGTCCTTTGCGTAGTTGAGCGAGATTCTGTAAATCACTCGCTTTGTCGAGAGCGGTATCCACGTACGAACTCTTGTCCGAGCAAACCCAGTCGGACAAACCGACAGTCGACATGTGACTCAGGGAATGTCGACCAGCAAATCTTTCCCCTGGCCATGTCACGGTTGGAACACCCATCCAGAGAGCTTCCAAGGTGGTCAACCCCCCCGAGTAGGGAAATGTATCCAAGGCAATGTCGACTTCATTGTAAAGCGACATCAGGCCAGCCGGCCCAACTTGATAATCAAAATCGATCCGGTCATGGGAGATGCTGTCACCCAACCCCAAAAGAACCCGCTGGCGACTCGCTGGATCAGGCCAGCCACTGTAGCTCAATAGCAGTCGTGAACCGGGAGCGGAGCGGAGTATTTTCGACCACAGCTCAAGCACTTCTGAATTCACCTTGGCGGGATTGCACATCGCTGCAAACGTAACGAAGCCATTACGAATTGCGGGTAGTGGTCCGACTTGCGGAACATCGTCTGGAGGACAATAGGTAATGTAGCTTTCGGGCATTCGCAACACGTTTTCGGTATAGAACTCATCTGCCTGCGGTGGCACATGATGCCGATCGGCCAGCAGATAGTCCATGGTGGACAAGCCTGTCGTGCCAACGTAGCCAGCCCAAGTGATCTGTACCGGCGCAGCTCGACGGGCAAAAACAAGTAGTCGGTTGTGAGCCGTATGCCCAGCCAAATCGAAGAGGATATCAATTTTGTCGGATACGATTTTTTGATAGAGCGCATCATCACCCAACGCCGCCGTCAGGCTCCAGTGATCCACCGCTTTTGCGATGCGTTGAGAGACAGGATCTTCGCCAATCCGATCGGAATAAACGTACGTCTCGAGCTCTTGACTGTCGAGTGCTTCAAACATGCGGAGAGTGAAGTAGCCAACGGGATGAGCCCCCAAGTCGGCTGATACAAAGCCAACTCGTAGCGGACGATTAGTGGTCTGTTCGAGCGAAAACGAACGTGAATTCAACAGAGCCTGACCATAGCGATTATCCCATTCACGATGTGCCAGCAGATTGTCGGCTGCGGTGTATTCGGGTTGATAATGACGACACATCAGCAAACTGTCATGGGCATCGCGGTAACCACCTTTGGCATTGATAGCAGCCACAAAACTAGCCTCTGCCCCCTGCAGTTCGCCTAACAACATCAGTGCTCCACCTTCAATGACCTTGGATTCGATGTTGTCTGGTTCCAACTCGATTCCACGTCGAACACATTCTAACGATTCGCTGACCAACCCCAGCTTGCGCAGGGCCGAACTAAGATTGGAATGCGCGGTACCGTAACTAGGATGCAATTCAATCGCTCGCCGATAGACTTGTATCGCGGCGGTCGAGTTCCCCAACGTATTGTGTAGTAAGCCCAAGCTATTCAGAACATGGACGCTTTCTGGTTCGATGGCTTGCGCTAGTGCCAAAAACTTCTGTCCCTCCTCGATGTCCTGCTTGCTAATCAGTGTCGAAGCCAAGCGACTGAGGGCATCAACCTTGCGCGGTGATAATTCAACTGCTCGGCGATAGTGTGTTACCGCCTCTTCAATACGACCAGCCTTGCGATGCAGCGCGCCCAAATTCATCCACAAATCGGCATTGTTTGGACAAAACCCGAGAGCTTGCGTGGCAATGGAAAGAGCAGCGACAGGATCGCGATCGGAGTACAGCGCGATCAAACTCAACCAAGCAGCCGCCTTTTGGGGTGCCAACGAAATAGCCGTACGGAAGCTCACTTCGGCTTGCGCACGGTCCCCCGACAGCTTGAGCGATTTACCTAGGTTGAAGTGGGCGTCGGCATTCGCGGGATCGAGGGCCAGCGACCGTCGATAGGCCTCGATGGCGTCGGTGATCTGTCCGGCGTGACGCAGTACGACTCCAAAATTGCTCAAGATCGTGGGGTTGGCCGGGGCGACTTCGACCGCTTGACGAACCAGCGCCACCGCCTGCTGGTGGTTACCTTGGTTGGATTCGATCAACCCCAATAGGTGAAGCGCATCGGGATGAGACGCGTCAACTCGCAATATATCCCGGTAGCCCTCGGCCGCCTGTCGCAATTGCCCCGCCTTCTGACTCTCGAAGGCTCGAAGTAGTTTTTCCTGTACGGTCACTTCCCGACTCCACAATCGTTTGACATTTTACCATAATCGTGTTACCTGCCGACCGAAACTCCGGCATCCCCACCACTTCTGCCTTACGCAGCAGACCTAGATCATCCGGCGTAATTCGCTGGTCATTCTCTGAAAAACCGTTTCCCAATCCCCCAGTGTGGGTTGTCGAAACATTCGCATGGTAGGATACCACGGATTCTCCTGCCGATCATCGGCCAACCACCGCCATTCGGCTGCAAAAGATTTTGCCAGCCACACGGGCACCCCCAAGGCACCTGCCAAATGAGGCGTTGCCGTGCATGGCGAAATCACTAGGTCGACATTCTTCATGATGGCAGCAGTATCCATGAATGCACCCGCAGTCGTGTCCACATCGGAAAAGGTCGTGAGCTCGAAATCGATCTCAGCGAGCTGCTCTGATCCATCTCCCTTTTGCAGATTAATCAGTCGAACCCCAGGCAGATCTGCGAATATCTTAAATTGCCGTAGCGGTACGCGGCGATACAAGTCGTTGGCAAATTCCTTGTTCCCCTGCCATGCGATACCGATGCGAAACCCGTCAATACTCTGCAGGCGCTCGCGCCAACTTGCCTCCAGTTCGGCATCAGCCAACAGGTACGGAACCTGGCGTGGTACCGTTTCCCAAGTGGTATTGAAGACGGCTGGGAGACTCAACAGCGGAACTTGGAAATCGTATGTCGGAAGAGTTTCGCCATCAGCGATCACCTGATCGATATCTGGGAAGAGCCGCATTAGTTTGGCAAGTGGCTTATGACACAGAAAAACTACTCGGCCCACTCGCTCCTTAACCAATCGCGCGTAGCGAATAAAGTGAATCGAGTCCCCTAGCCCTTGTTCGGCGTGCAATAGAATCGTCTTATCGGGTTGTGGCTCACCGGTCCATTCCGGAGCGGGAAACTTTCGCGGCGCCTGCTTCCCGAGTTTGCGGCATTCGTAGTCGGGCCAGCCTTTTTCAAACTCTCCGACCTGCAAGTGCAGAAAGCCGCGCATCATGCGGCTTTCAACGTCGTTGGGGTTGATCTCCAGCCCTTTGGTGATCGCCCACCGCGCTTCTTCGTGCTCACCGAGCATATTGGTCGTGGCAGCCAATTGACAGTAGGCAATACAAGCGAATTCATTCGTCCGATAGGAATCAATGCCGACGTCAATTTGTTGTGATTCATCCGCCGCCGAGTCGTCGCGCGCACTGAGCAGAGCGACCGCTTGTCGCAGGACGTGTCGCGCCTCCTCAAAGCGGCTTTGCGCAGCCAATATGAGCCCAAAGTTGCACATGGCTGGAAAAAAGTCGGGACGCAGTTCAAGAGCTTTCCGACATGCAACCTCTGCTTCAGCGAACTGCTTGCGCCCTTTCAACGTGGTGGCGAGGTTGTTGTACATGCTGGGATTGTCAGGCTCCAGTTGCGTTAGCCTTTGCCAGCAATCCACCGCACGCTCATCGGTCTCTTCGCGCTGCAGCAGCAGTTGCCCCAAGCCAGCCAGCGCTTGGCGATACATGGGCTGCTGAGCCAAAACCAACTCGAATTGCTCGCACGCCTCCTCGCTCTGTTCCGTTTTGAGCAGCGCGATGGCCAGGTTCATGTGGATGCTCAACAGACCTGGCGACAACTCAAGAGCATGGCGTAGAACTGGTACTGCCTGGTCAAACTGTTTCGTCTTGAGCAGCACGCTTCCAAGGTTGGCGGCCACGTCGGGACTCTTGGGTGTGATCGTCAGCGAACTGCGATAGCTGGCAATAGCTTGTGGGTAATCGTTCAATCGGGAATACGCAGTCCCTAGATTTCCCAGCACAACCGAATTATTCGGATCTTTTGTCAGAACCGCTTGTAGCAATGGTAGGGCTTGTTCAGCACGGTTATCTTGGACTAAGAGCGCACCGAGCAGTTGGCTCGCTTCCCTGTGCCCCGGTTCTTCGGACAGTTGGCCGCGATAAATCTCTTCCGCTTCGCTGAGTTGTCCCTTCTGGTGGTATTCCAGACCGCGTGCCAGTTCCGTGGAAATTGTTTGAGACACAGCTATGGTTCCTAAAGAGTTTTCTGCATCGAATGTTTGGTTGTGCCTACAGTGAACCTCACGCGCTAGCCATGGGCATTTCTGGTTCCCCCGCCTCCGACAGGGAACCCCATGCATTGCAGGCTCTGCCTGCTGATACTTGGCAGGCGAGGCGGAGCCTCCAGTGCAGTGCGTTCCCAGGCAGAGCCTGGGAACGAGGGGTTTTCAGAACCGACAGAACTTAAGGGTTTGGGCACTAACCGTGGGTTGTGTTTCATTCACTGAGCTGCGACGCGAGAGCAACCGGGCTGAGCACATCGACCAGCGCCCTACAGCCCACAACTCACGCTTTTTTTTAAGAGAACAGTGTGACGTCAATGAGAACAAGTTACTCACTCTAGCGTCACTAGGAAAGCTCCAGCCCCCCTCTTTTCCACTTCTAATGGGGACGCAATTCATACTGGAAGGATTGCAACAATTCGAGCGTGCAATTGACCACGTAGGCTTCCGATGCAAACGATTTTGCGGTAGTCCGTCTCTGCCCAGAGGAGCTGGGCGATTTTTATCTGGGCAAACGGTGCATAACAATCCCCCCTGGGCGAACCAAGGTCGCACCCCCCCCCATATCTACCAAAAATACCTTGTTAAACTATTGACGCATGCCCCGGAAGAATTATGCTGGAGTCTGCCTGTGGAAGCGGTTACGCCAAAAACGGCCCATTCCTCCGGTCATAACACAATTGCCATTTGCGGGTTTTCTTCCGTACAACTACCACGCTTCGCTTAGAGAGAATCATCATGTCCATTCGTCGCCAACACAACGGCTCGTCATCCAAATCCTCGGCGAAACTGGCATTTCTGCGTGACAAATCGCAGCGTCTGGCCAATAAAGTGAAAGCGAGCATGACTGCCGCATTCCAACGCCACGAATCGCGTGTCTCTTGGTGGCAACAAGCGTTCCGCACGCCGTTGGTTGGCTTTTACGGCTGGGTTCGTTCTCGCTGCAGTTCGCTGTGGTCAGCCATGATGATGATTCTCGGCTTGGCTCGCCCCAGTCGCTTGGCCCCCCGTGGTTCGGACATAAAAGCAAGCAAGCGCTATCGTCAGTCATTCACCCGCAACATGTTGTATGCAGAAAGCTTGGAATCTCGCCAACTCCTCGCGGTTAACATCCTCGCAAACGATACCCCTCCCTCCGAGGGGACGCCAATCGTCAATGGCCAGTTTAAGATTATTTCGGACACTCCGGTCGCAGCGGATACGGTTGTCACTTTCACGGTAGGTGGAAGTGCCAAAGCCGGTGCTGCTCCAGGTGGTACGGCGGCGGATCCGATCGATTACAAGTCGATCCCCACCAGCGCCACCATTCTCAGCGGTAAAACGTCCGCTGTCGTAGACGTGACAGTTTTTGACGACCAAACTGCTGAGGATCCTGAAACTGAGACAGTTGTGCTCACTTTGGTCTCTGCCGGTGCCGAGGCTCTGGGCCCTAACAAAGTAGCCACTGTAAAAATCGGTGACAACGATGCCTCAGCAATCTCGATCGTGGCGACTGACAATCTGATCAGCAAGGAAGATACGGTCGGCGAGACGGGCAAGTTTGTCGTCACTCTTACCAAGGCCAGTTCCAAAACAAGCGACATTTGGCTTGACGTAAATCTGCCCAATTCCAGCTCCAAAGCCTCGTTCACGGATTGGACCGCGTCGCTGACCGCAGGTGCTACGTTAACGACTGGAACAGCCGCTGTTGGCGGTGGCGTCGCCAGTAGATCGCTGACCGGCGACGTGGCAACTATTACAACAAACTCGGCCCACTCGTTGGTGGTCGGACAATCGGTGGTGATCGCTGGTATCAACAGCACCTACAATGGCACCTACCCTGTCAAAGACGTTCTTTCTTCGACCTCCTTTACCTTCGATAAGGTTGCTCTCGACGAAGGAACTACAGCCAGCGGTGGCTCCGTAACAACCGTTTCCAACGCCCTTTTGTCGGTTCCCGCAGGTGTGACCGAAGTCACGATCACCGTATCTGCGTTGGCGGACACCACGGTCGAACAAGATGAAGCGATTGACTTTGTATTGGCCAGCGTGAAGGGTGGCGGGCTGCCGACAGTCGGCGCTTTGAACTCGGCGACAATCACCATCGTGGACGACGATCTGGCAACAGTCACGATGTTGCCTGCACCGACGAGCATCTTGGCTGGAAATGATCCAGCCGGTGTTCCCGTTTCAACAACTGCGTTTCCAACCGGAACGGATGGTAAATTATGGGTTTCACTGGACAACAAGAGTAGCACCGCTACCGTTGTCAATTACACCGTATCTGCCCCACCAGCCAACGGCGACCAAGTCTTCTTCAGCAATTTAAGTTCGTTGCCTGCTCAGATCGCAACCGCCCCTGGCGGCGGTGGGACAGTGGGGATTGCCAGCGGTACCTTGGAAATGCGTCGCAGCGGTACGACCGCGATGACTTCAGCCAATTCAGCCACGCTGACGGTCGACTTGACTTCCGCCAGGACCACCGGTGGTGCCGTGTTGACGTTCGACCAGTCGAAGCTTAATAGCGAAGCCAACGACGGGTTCCCTTCGATGACGCCATTTACAGTAAATCCCGATGTGGACGGGGTGGCGATCAGCACCGATGGAGTGAATTGGTATCCTGTGCTAGATATCGAAAATAGTTCCAGCTATACGATCAATCTTGAAAAGGCCGCCTACGAAAACGGTCTTGAGCTCGGCAGCAATTTCCGAATCCGCTTCTTACAGTTTGATAGCGGAACCGGGACCAACACCAATGGTCGACGCCTGGATAATATTCGCGTCTTTACTGGCGACTACGAAGCACTCAGCGGACAGGTTACCATCCCAGCTAACAGCTTCTCTGCCTCGATCGATATCAAAGTAATCAACGATTTGGTGGTGGAAGGGACGGAGAGTGTCACTGTCACTCTGACGACCAAAGCCAGCGGAAATGCGGGTGTGACTGTCGATCCGCTTCCTGCCAACTTGACACAGACGGTAACGATCACCGATTCCGATACGGCGGTGCTGACACTGGTTCCAGCCGGTGACGGCAGTGAAATTGGACCGGTCAACGGCAAGTTCAACGTCAATCTGACCAACAACGCCGTGACGATCCCTATGCGCTCCGACACCAACACGACGGTGACGTTCGAAGTCGACCAAACGGTCAGTAAGACCGCGACCTACGGCGTAGATTACACGATCTCCGGTGCTAACGTGGTGATCACCCAAACCACTCCGGTCGTACGCGGTAAGCTGATGATTCCAGCCGGTCAAACGCAAGGTACGATTTCGGTCGACGTGATCAATGAATCCGACGTCGAAGACGACGAATTCGTATCGATCAAGTTGTTAAATTCGGGCGGAAATAAGATCGTCGGTGACAACGATATTAGCGCTAACTTGGCTCCCGCCTCCATCAAGATCCTGGACGAAGATGCCTCCTTGGTGCGGATCAATAAGGTGGTCGATGGGGCCGAACCAGGGACCAATGGCTTGTTCCTAGTCGATTTGGTGCGGACGCTCGACTTGGTCAACACGCAGTTGCCAGTCACCAATGTCAAGAGCAGTGTCGATACCATTATCACTTATACGGTTACAGGAACAGCCAAAGCCGGACCTGCTGCGGGAGCCGGAAACGATTACCAGACTCTCAGCGGTGTCATCACGATCACCGCCGGGCAATCGCAGGCATTCATTAATGTCAACGTCTTCGATGATCTTGAACTCGAACCGACCGAAACGGTGATCGTAACTCTCGACACTGTTACCGGCGATGCCAGCACCAAAATCCATCCCAGCCAGAAGTCGAGCACCGTCAATATCGTCGACGATGATACAATTTCTGTGCAGGTAAAAGCCACGAAAAATGGTATGGAGGACAAGGTCAATAACAAAGCCGGTCTCGATGCGACCGACGGCGAATTTGTACTGAGTTTGTTCAGTCCGAATGCTGGCGTGGTTTCCGCCTATAACGCGGCGCGTCCTAGCGGAGCCGCAGGCAACGTTGTTGTCACCTATACCGTCACCGGCTTGGCTTCGAATGGTTTGGATTACCAACTATTAACTGGTACCGCCACCATCTCCACGGGAAGCCTGACTACGTCCATTTTGGTCGATGTGATCGATGACAACTTCTTCGATCCAGCTGAAACGGTAACCATCACGTTAGATAGCGTTAAGAGTCAACCGAGCCTCGGTTCGGGCGGCAAGGGTGTGGTAGTCGACGCGACTCCCGACACCGTCACCATTGTCGACGATGAAAAGGGATCGGTAAATCTCTTTGTGACCAAGTCGGCTCGCGAATCAAACACCAATGGGGAACTGACCTTCACCCTGGACAGCCCCAGCCCATTCAATACGGTCGTCACCTATGCCGTCACTCCCAATGGACCCGCGCCAATTGCCACGCAAGGCGTTGACCATAGTTTGACCAGCGGCTCGGTCACATTTTTGGCTGGTGAGACGAGTAAGAAAGTCGTGGTTCCTGTGCTGAACGACGACGACGTCGAGTCGACAGAGTTCATTCCAGTCCAACTGACCGGATTTGCCGTCGGTGGCAATGGCGGTGGATACGGATTCGATCCACTTACCAAGTCGGTCAATGTGCCGATTCTAGCTGATCAAACTGTTGATATCGTAGGGACCGTCAATGGTTCCGAAGGTGGCGTCATCAGCCCGCGGTTTATCATCGGTATGCAAGCGCCTAGCACGGCGCCAACCGTGGTGACCTATCAAATCATCAGCAAAACCGGGGACGCGGTAAGCCCATCGGACTATGCGACCTTGTCGCCAACTTCCGTGACGATTCCAACAGGTTCCACCACCGCCGAAATCGTAATCAATGTCAACGACGATGGCCTGATCGAGGACACTGAGTACCTAACGATCAAACTGGTCAGTGTCACGAATGTTGACGATCCAGACATCAAGATTGGTGCGGCCAGCGCTCCGAATGCAAGTCCCATCAGCACGTTTAACGAAAATGCCTTTGGTTCAACTATCGCGACCAGTGCCCGCACTGGTTCAACCGTTACCTTGACCACTACATTCCCGCATCGCTACCTGGCCGGTCAGCAGGTCGCCATCTCCGGAGTGGGAGGTGTCTTCGATGGTAACTTCGTGGTGACCAGTACTCCAACGAGCACTTCGTTCACCTATACAACCAGCACCAGCGGGAATATTGGTCAAGCAAATGTCGTCGCCGGTTCAGCGGTTCGCGAAGCGGGCGATTTGCCTGCTACTGCACTGACCCCAGAGGGTAGTTTCGGATTGACCCAGATCAACGGCAGTTTGTCAAGCGTCAATGATCGCGATATGTACCTGATTCACATCGACAATCCAGCGACGTTTTCCGCTACAACTGCCAGTGGCTTCGACACCCAATTATTCCTGTTCAAGGCCGATGGAAAAGGCGTTGTGAGCAATAACGACAACGGTGCTCCTGGTCTTCAAGCTACCGTTGGAATCCCCTTAGGAAATCTCGCCAATGCACCTTTTTCAATTGCACCCGGCGATTACTACCTTGCCATCTCGTCATGGAACTCGGACCCCACTTCTGGTGGAAATCTGATATGGCTAACCACGCCGTTTGGCGCACATTCAACTCCCAACGGTGCCGGTGCTCTCGGAGCAATCAACGGCTGGACCAACAGTGGTTTCGCGGGTGGTGCCTACGCAATAAATCTAACGGGTGCTTCCTATGCGAAATATGACGCTATAGCCTCGTTGGCAATTGCAGATAATGACGCTGGTTTTGTTCAGGTCAGCGGCACCAATGGCAAAGAGGGTGGCGCGGATATCACGTTCACGATCGTACAAAGTGCGGCTTCTTCGACTGCCACAGTGGTGACCTATACTCTGGGTTCACCTAACTCGACGCCACAGTTTGCCAACCCATCGGGAACAGGCCAGGATGATCACACTCGGACCTATGGTACATTTTCAACGACAATTGCTGCTGGTCAAACGTCAGCAGTCGTGACTGTGCCAATAACCGATGATAACATTGTTGAAGCCAATGATGAAACTGTCGTGCTAACCGTAACCGGCCTCAATGGAGATCCGCAGATCAAATTGGGAACGATCAATGGCGAGACGTTGATCTTCCAACAGGGATTGGGAGGCTACACCGGGACAAAGGATACCTTTATTGCTCAAACCTTCCCCAATTTGAGTTTCGACACTTCGCCGTTTCTCTCTGTCGGCACTGATTTCTTGGGCTTTGGTTCGACCAATGCTGCTCAGAGCCTTATTCGGTTTGAAAACATTATTGGCTCAGGACTCATTCCTCCCAATTCAACCATTGGAGAGGCGAAGCTGTTATTCGATGCGGGAGGAGCGAACGTCAATCTGCACCAGATGCTGGCGGCGTGGAATCCAACCGATACTTACTCGGGTGCCTTCGGCTCCAACGGCATCCAGCCCAACGGCCTCGAAGCCGCTCTGAATTTTGTAAACGGCTTTAATAACTTCGACGTGACCCAGTCGCTGCAGAATTGGGTTAACGGTGGCACGAATAATGGATGGGCCATTCTTCCCGCGAGCGTTGGTCCATTTTGGGATGCCAACAGTTCTGAAGCTGGCTTTAATCAGCCCAGCCTAGTCATCACTGTGGCCACGTCCGCGTCAGCTACCATCGAGGATAACGATAGTGCCACGGTAAATATTTCCAGCGTCGTCGTGGGTAAAGAGCCGGGCGGACCACTGACTGGTCCCGGAAGCGTCACCGGCTTGGCCAATGCTGGACGAGCGATTGTATCGATCAATAAGGCCAGTTCAACCAATACCATCGTGACCTACACAATTACCGACGGCACCGCCACGGGTGGAGGGGTTGACCACAAGGCACCAACTGGGCTGCAAACCGCGACCATTGTAGCCGGCCAAACATCAACGACCATTTTCGTCGAAGTTACCGATGACTTCACTGTCGAAGGTCAAGAGAACGTAACGGTCACGCTACAATCAGTTCTGTATTCGGTATCTGCCGCAGTGACCCAGAAATCGGCGACTACCACTACCGTAACACTGTCAGCACCCGGACATTCTCATCAGGCCGGTGACGTCATCGAGGTCGCTATTGGCGATCCTCGCTTCGATGGCCGGTTCTTAGTTACGTCGGTCGCAGGTTCCAATCTGACTTACTCTAAAGCGGGTACCGGAGTAGGTCTAACAACGGTCTTCGCGGGCTCCGTTTCACGAGGTACCGATCCTCAAATCACGATGGGCACCGATACGACCAAGTCCGTTCCGATCGATGATAACGATATCGGCAAGCTGTCGATTGCCGCGACCGAGGACGGTTACGAACGAAATCCGTCGGTCGTTACCGGTCGGCAACGCAGCGGCTCCACCGCTCGGGTTTTCATTCAAACAGCGTTACCCGGTCATGAACTCATGACCGGCGACACAATTGTTGTGGCTGGTATCGGTGCTCCTTTCAACGGAACGTTTGTTATTACGAACAATCCGGTGGTTGACGGTTACGTCGAATACACGACGCCGAGCAGCGGAACGGTTGCATTTGCTACCGCCAGTGGATCGGTCAATGGCGGGCCAAATAGTGGAAAATTCACGATAACTACTGACTTTGCCGCCGACACCGATACGGTGATTCCATATCAAATTTTGATCACTACTCCAAGTCTGCCATTGAACGACGCTACCCCAGGTGCGGCTAACGACTACGTTCTGAAGTCTGGCACGACTACCCTTTCGGGTACTGTCACCCTACCTGCGTTCCTTACCAGCGTCGAAGTCACCATCGATGTGCTCGAAGACTTCATCAATGAAGGGAACGAGACAGTCACGTTGAAGCTGTCGACGCCAAACGCGCCTGGCAAGTTGATTTTAGGACCTACGGATAAGGCTACGGCCACCATCTTCGATGATGACAATCTGCTGGTTTCTGTCGTGGCTACCGATCCATCCGTTACCGAAGGTGCTGATGCCGGAATCGACGACGGTCTGCTAACGATTGGTATGAATTACAAGAGTGATTCGGACATCCAAGTCGTCTACACCGTATCGGGCACGGCCACTCCGGGATTACCAACGGCGCCGTACACCAATGGGAATGATTATGCACCGCTCCCAGGCACAGGCTCGACTTTTGTTAAGACGATCGTGATCGCCGCCGGTTCGACACAGTTCAAGCTCCCCGTCGAAGCCTATCAAGACTTCTTCGATGAAATCGATGAAACCGTTATCGTTACGTTGAACAGCATTACTGCCCTTGAGCCTGGCACCTCCAAGCTGTCGAACAACGGCAACATCGCCCTGGATGCGACCAAGCTCACCGATACAGTGACGATTGTGGACGAAGTCTTCGATATTACGATCATGCGTACCGATAGTCCCGCTACCGAACCTGGCTTGGGCTTGGGTGGCTTTAATGGTCAGTTCACCGTCTTCATTACTAATGATTTGCCGTTCAATTTGACCGTCTTCCTTCAAGACCAGCAGACTGCCGGACCAGGCAAAGCGACACTAGGAGCGGATTATACCTACAACGGTTCTTCCAACCCCAATCAGAGCGTTGTGATTTTAGCTGGTCAAACATCAGCCTCGATCCCCGTGACGGTGATCGATGATCTGCTCTCCGAAGGGAATGAAACGATCGATATGAAGATCACGGGCTTCACCCCAACGGTCGCAACTTTGGGCTCGCTGAAGATCGGCAGTCCATCGACGGCCGTGGAAACGATTTTCGATAACGACAATATCAATGTTACCATTACGGCACCGACCGGCTTGCGCGATAAGATTGGGCCGTTGGTGACTGAAGCCGTCGATGGAAACTTTATAATCAATCGCGGCTTCGATAGCCCGTATTACACCGTTGTCAGCTACGAGGTTGACGGTCCAGGAACAACTGCCACTGCTGACACAGACTACGTCGCGATACCTGCCGAAGTGACCATAGGACCGGGCTCGACGACAGCCGCAGTATTGCTCGATGTGTTGGGAGACGCGATCGTCGAGGGAGATGAGACCGTCAAACTCAAGATCACCAACGTCGAATCGTTTACCACGGCTGCCGGGCCAATTGTTGCTCCGAATCCAGTGACTGGTATCGGCAACTCGGCTACGGCGACAATCGCGGACGAAGACGAAGCGCAGATCAAGATTACGGGTACAGCGGATGCCGGTGAACCGAGCAAATTGGGCTTCTTCACTATCGAAATGAGCAACCCTGCTTCGACTCCAACGGTTGTTAGCTTCTCGGTCACTGGTGGTACAGCCACTGAAGGGAGCGACTACACCCAAGCTCCAACCGCTGGAGGTACAGCGGGCAAGGTCACTATTCCAGCCGGTGCCACGCAAGCCTTCATCACGGTCACAGCCTTGGACGACGATATCGTCGAAGCCAATCCAGAGACGGTACAAATCACGCTGGCCAATGCCCCAGATGCGGGTACCGATCCGCAAATTAGCGTCAACGCCGGGCAAAAAGTTGGCACTGTAAACATCACCGATGACGAAGTAGTCAGCGTGACCATCGTCAAAGTCCAGGATGCCAAGGAAGGTGGCAACAACGGCAAGTTCCAATTGAACTTGGTCGATGCCGCCACCGGCTTGGTAGCCAAGACCAGCGATATTCCGATCACGGTGACCTATCAAATCTCGGGAACCGCCAAGGCAGGAACATCCAATACCAACGTGCTCAATGGGCCTGACTACCAACAGCTTTCGACCTCGACGATTGGCACGATCGTGTTTGGCGCCAATAGCAGCTCCGCCACCATTGATGTCAATGTGTTCGACGATGACTTCGTTGAAAACTTGGAAAACGTAACCCTGCGATTGCTCACCAACACGACCACCAGCCGTGCGGTTAGCCCAGCTACGCCCGTGGCCGCTGTGACCAATAAGGCTTCTGCGGGAACCTTGCGGACCTTGACTGCTGCCGGGCACGGCTTCGTCAATGGGCAGATGGTAGTCGTTTCGATTGGAGATTCCAATTACGACGGAACGTTTACGATCTCCGGCACAGTCACTGCCAATACGTTCCAATACACGGCTACTGGAAGTGTCACGGGAAGTGCTGCTACGACGGGGCGTGTGGCTCTGACTGCGAACGAGGCAACGATAACTTCGGTGTCGTTTACAAGCCCAAATGTGGTCACCCTGAACACGTCATCTGCTCACACCTACAACGTGGGACAGATTATTAAGGTGGCGCTAACCCCACCCGATGCTGCCTATGATGGTACGTACGTGATCAGTAGCATCCCAACTCCGACGAGTTTGACGTATGCTCGTGCGGCAGCCGCTCCCGCAATCCCCGTGGCCGCCGGTACCGTCTCCACCTTGGCCAATGCCACGGTCAACATCGAGGACAATGACAAGGCAAACTTGACAGTCTCCGGTGGTTCCTTCGCGGAAGGGAATCAGATCTTCGACTTGGCGGGGGCTAATCTCACCCTGACCTTGGACAAGGCCTTTGACGTTCCTACGACTTGGACGATAAACTACAACAACGGCAAGAACACTGCTGCGACGGTAACCAACAAGGTACTCACCTCATCCGTAGTCACCCTAACGGTACCCGGCCATGATTTTGTGGTTGGTCAGAAAATTGTAGTTGACATTTCTGATCCGGTCTTTGACGGTGTGCATGTACTGACTGAGGTTACTGCAACCACGCTACGTTACGTCAAAGTCAGTGGCAATGTGCTCCCCGCTGCTGCGGCGGGAACAGCCACGGGCATCGGTGCTGCCTTGGGGGCGATCAGTGCCGTGAACGGACTGGGAGATGATATTCCCGGTTTCGACTACGACTCGCGTCCCGATACAGTGACCATTGCCGCAGGTGCCAAGACGGCCAGCTTCAAAGTTGACTTCAACGAAGAGCCTGGATTGAATCTGGTTGAAGACGACGAGTTCTTCCTCACCAGCGTCACGCCAAACGGAGCCACGGCAACTGCCTTGGCTAAGTACAACTTCGATAGCACTACCACATCGAAGGTAACCATCACCAACGATGACACGGCGACCTACTCGATCAACAACGCGACGGTTACGGAACTCGATCCAGGACCGGCGATGGCTGTTTCCGCTAGCAAGCTCAACGGCAACTCGGTGACTCTCACGGTACCGGGACACACTATCAATATCGGCGATCTTGTCCAAGTAACTTTGGAGCCCACAGGTACCCCCTTCGACGGCATCTACCTGGTATCCGGAACAACGGGCACCACGATCACCTACGGACGGACCAACGGCAACATAAATACTGGTCCCACCATGGGTAGCGTTGCAGTTCTTCCGCGAACTGCGACACTCACCTTCGATGTCACTGTCGATAATCCCTCCGATATGCCAATCGATATCTTAGTCGATTACGCCGATGATACAGGTGTGCTGAGCGCGCTGCGTGCCAAGGGTGCTTCCTACAAGCTGGCTGTCCCCATTCCACTGGGTACCGATTATGACAACGATACCGATAAGGCTTCGTTCCCTGCAGGGACCTTTGGGGCTGCCGGTAAGCAACAGGTGACTGTGGAAGTGACCGCCGATCTGATCGTTGAAGGTGGAACCGTTAACAATCCAGGAGCGGAGACCTTTACGGCCAGCACTTCGATCGACGCCAAGAGCTTTAGCAAGTTCCCTCAGGGAGCTCGAGTATTCGTGAACTCCGAAACTGGTAAGGGAACGATCACCGACAACGATTCGGCCATCGTCACCATCTCGGTAGGGGATGGATTGGCTGCAGAAACCAATTTGCCAGCCCTTCCAAACAACGGTCAGTTCAAGATCTCGCAGAGCAATCCAAGCAGCGTCGATACGGTCGTTCAGTTCACCATTCAAACCGGTGGTACCAATGCAACCCAAGACGAAGACTACGAATTGCGTGTAGGTGGAACCAAGCTCAGCAATCAAGTCACCATACCTGCGGGTAAGACGGAAGTCTTAATTGACGTGATCGTGATCAGCGATACTATTGTGGAAATCGACGAATTTGTAGTGCTTGGGCTCGACAAATTCATCAGCAATGATCCGAACGTTTCATCGGTCTTTGGACCAGGCAACGTGGTCACCGTACGCATCGATGACAATGATACCGCCGTATTGAGCGTCGCTGCGACCAAGAATGGTTCCGAACCAGGTGGTCCAGGCAATGATGGCCAATTCACACTGTCGCTGACTCAGAAGAGTGCCTCCGATACGGTCGTGACCTATAAAGTGTTGCAATTCTTTGAAGTTGGACTGGGCTTTGTCGGTCCAGCAGCGAGTGCTGGATCGGATTACAAAGTCCTCAGTGGCAAGGCAACTATTACCGCCGGTCAACTAACCGAAAACATTGCGGTTGAAGTTCTCAACGACTACATGGTCGAGGGTACGGAGAAGGTCACGATCTACATCGACTCCTTCATTGGCAACCCAGACATCCAACTCAACACCGCAGCTCGCGTTGCCACCGTTGACATTCTGGATGACGCCGATGGCTTGTTCATCAAGATTGAGAAGGTCAAGGATGGAGCGGAGCCCGGCAATGGCCCTGATGACGGCCAGTTCATGCTGACACTGGTCGACGCCAAAGGCGCTCCGGTAGTTGTTCCGTTCGGGAGCACCTCCGGCAATGGTGGTATCACCGTGAATTTCACGGTGGGTGGTACCGCCAGCTCGCCGTCGGACTTCAGCAACATCAACTTCGGCTTCATTCCCGAAGGCCAATCGACCGGCATCGTCACCATTGACGTGCAGGACGACTTTGTACCCGAGCCTGCAGAAACCGTGATACTAACCATCATCGGCAGTAATCCATCAGGGCTGAATCGTGCTCCGTTGGGAACAGAGCAGATTCTCCCCGCGACCGGTGGAGCCAACGTGGCGTTCATCAACATCTTTGATAACGACGGTGGTGGCATACCCGTAGCTCCTGTGGTCGAATCGATTCATGTCAATGGAACAGCCGGCAGCCCAACGGCCCAGCGATCGAATCTGAAATCGATGACTGTTACCTTCGACTCGATCGTAACTGTCGGAGCAGGTGCCTTCACGGTTCAGAAGAGAAGTGATGTTTCGAACATCGCGCCACCAGTTGGAACCGTGACCGGCATCGTGGTCAGTCCGCCAGTCAATACTACTGGCAAGTCGGTCGTAACGATTACATTTATTCCGAGCACGCCGTTTGTTGATGGCACCGGTTCGTTGGAAGACGGGAACTACCAAGTGGTGATCAACCCAGCTCTAGTTTTGGCAGGTGGAGTTACACCACTGGTCGGAAATGCTGGCGATCCATTGGGTGGCGATTTCATCTTCGGCGATAAGGGCAAAGATGCGTTCTACCGGCTGTACGGTGATGAAAATGGGGTCAGCAATGTGGTCACGGGAGAGTCCTTCGTCGACTTCCTAGATTTCCTCAGCATGCAATCGCGTGTTAATGCTGGACCTGGCGCAGGCGACCCAGCCTATCGCGACTATTTCGATAAGTTGGGTGACGGTTATGATGATTTTCTCGATTTCCTAGATGTGCAGGCCCGAGTAAATCTTCCGAGAAATATGGGAGGTTTTTAGGGACTGCGGGATAGATAACGATTGGATAATTAGTTACACTACGTACTTTGGCTTAGGATTTACGCCGAGATAACCAGGAGATGATTAAGACATGTTGAGACGTACCTTTGGTTTGGTTTTGTGCCTGATCGCGCCAAATGTTGGCCAAGCAGGCTTTGAGTTTGGATTTACTGGCGGCACCTACACCGCCGGTCAAATCGGAAGCACTGTGACCGAGACGCTCTACCTTAGGGCTACCGGGGGAGATACCCTCGCAAACCTTCAAGCGTTTGCGTTTCAAATGGTCGCTGGACCTGGTGGGACCACCATTGTCCCCACTTTGCCAGCTACCCCACAATCTTTTCAGCCTGCTGCGGGTTGGAATATAGGTGCGGGAGGTGGCGACGTAGCTGGCGGAATTCGGCTCAGCTATACTGCAGCCGCTCCAATTGCTGCAGCAAGCAATCAAGTTAGTCTTGGCCAGATTAGTTTTGCGTTGGGCTCAAACCCAACACCCATTACATTTAGCGACTTCCAGACTGCAAATCCAAATACCTTTGGAAGCGGAAGCTTTAGCGGTGGTGGACTGGCGGCCATGGACACTCAAATCTTTGGTGCTGGACAGTCCGGAACGATTTCGCAGACGATTGCTGTCCCCGAGCCGGGTATGGTATCGCTGTTGGCTGTTTTCGGATGCGTGGCTCCGTTCGTGCGTCGTCGTTCGGCGGCGTAACGGTTTTCAAGAGTTGATTCACTTTGAAAGCTCGTGTGTTTCGCACGAGCTTTTTTTTACGGACCTACAGATGCGAATTCTAGCTGTATTGATTGTATTGATGGTGCTTTCGCAACCGTCCAACGCAGGAGTCGTTATCTCTCTAGGAGCCCGTTGGGACGCAGCTCCACGCACCGCACTATCGCCGGCAGCGAGCGATCGCTTGACGGTGGCCTGCGCTACGCCATGCAAGGTGGCTCCGCACAGGCCTACCGCGATCAATTCACTTGGAATACTGTCCCCAGCGTCAGCGATTTCCAACTGGTTGTTTCGCAAGCGTTTGGTGCCTGGTCGATTCCCGATCCCGTGTCAGGCATTACCAGCAGCCTGAATTTCACCCCCGACAACTCCACCAGCGTGGGTCGTATCGGTGGCTTCGGTACGCTCAGCATCGCCGGTGCCGAAATCGATTTGCTCGCCTCAGATGCCGGGAGTGGTGGGCTCATGGGTTTAGCCGCCATCGGCTTGCTAGGAACCCCTGTAACGCTCACCTCTGGCGTGGCCAATTACGCCCAAAGCTTTACCATCCAAGGGGTTGATTTGCATTTGAATAACAATGCACAAGCGATTTATACACTCGATGCCTTTCGACGTGTTCTGACTCATGAAATTGGACATGCGGTGGGACTAGCTGACGTAGATTTGGGGGGAGGGAACTTTATTGATGACAATTACAATCCCAATGACCCACTCGGCACACTCACCAATTCCTGGGCCAGTCTGGTCAATCCGCTGGATCCCGCTGGATCGGTTGGTTTATCCACTTATTCCGTCGCTCCCTCGCAATTTGTCTTGGCCGGTGTCGACCTACTTATGGAATCTAATGGTCTGGGAGTTAGTGGAAGTAATCCGCTGTCGAATCTCTTTCCGCTGCGCAACGATGAATATGGAATGAGGCAATATCTTTATCCCACGGCTGTTCCTGAGCCTTCTTGCTGTTTGATGACTTGGCTTGTCTGAGGGATTAGCTACTGCCAGCGCCGTCGCCGAATACCACTGCGCGTGGCATCGATCGACATTTGCTAAATTGGAAATTGCGTTCCGAAGCTAGGTAGCGGCGAAAGTCGGCTTTGCATTCGTCGCGCGTCCGCAGTTAAACTCGGACCTTGCCGAAATTCTTGGAAAATTTGACACTTCTCACTGATCGCCGGTATGGCTAACTCTCCCCTCGGGAGACTGCTGATTTAGTCAATGCTGCTACAACCGGTCGTATACTCGTTCAATTTGCTTGCGCAACATTCTGTGCAAGCAAACGACTAACTCAGCAGTCTCCTCGGGGAGAGTCGCGAGTAACGCGAGCGGAGAGGGGGGCTTTCCTGGAATTTCCCTCCCCGTCGCGTAGGCTCCGACCCTCCCACCGTAAGTTACGTCGAATTACGACGTAACTTACGGTGGGAGGGTGAGTTGCGACGAAACCATACCGGCGATCAGCGAGAAGTGTCGAAAATTTCGCTACAATCTTGATTGCCGGCACGATGTTAAACAGGGGGCCTCGTTCGCAGTTCCAGTACAAGCGGTAATATAGGCTTAGAATACGGATTTCCATCATACAATTCAGCTCCCTGCTGGCGGCGAGTTTCCGCGTCTGTCAAGATGGAGTGCGTCCTGTGAGTTCTCACTTCTTCCCGTACGCTACGAGTAAATGACAATGTCTGATATTCGAATTGAATCCCCTCCGAACGCTTCAGAGTATTCCTACGACGCAATTCCATACCCAAGTCATCCGTACGAGGTAACACACCCAGATCACATCTACACGATGGCTCGGCTGTTCAAAATGGAGGCCAAACTCCCGGATGAGGCTTCAATTCTGGAGTTGGGCTGTGCCAGTGGCGGTAACCTCATTCCAATGGCCGCGCAAATGCCAGGCGCTAAGTTGGTGGGAGTCGATCTATCAACCAAGCAAATCGGCGAAGGACAGGTGACGATCGATCGGCTGGGATTGAAAAACATTCAATTGCTGGCCCTCGATTTCAATGATCTGGACGACTCCTTCGGACAGTTCGACTACGTCCTCTGTCACGGTGTTTTCTCGTGGGTGCCACCAGCGGCGCAGAATCGCATCCTCGAAATCTGTCGCGAACGTTTGGCTCCGGATGGTATTGCTTACATCAGTTATAACGCCTATCCGGGCTGGTTCATGCGGGGCATGATCCGACAAATGATGCTGCATCATATCAAGCATGTGGCCACCCCCGTAGAGAAAGTCAAACAGGCGCGCGCCCTGCTTTCGTTCATCGTCGAAAGCACCGAAGGACAAACCTCTCCCTACGCGCAAGTTCTCAAGCAAGAACTGGAAATGCTCTCGAAGCATTCCGATGCCTACCTCTTCCACGATCACTTGGAAGACAACAACCACCCCATGTTCTTCTATCAGTTCATGGAGCTGGCCACCGCCAACGAACTGCAATTCATGGGCGAGTCAAGTCTAGCCAGTATGATTACCAGCAACCTTCCTGCTAAGGCGGCAGAAGCCCTCACGAAGCTCACAACCGACCTGCACCATCGCAGTCAATACACCGACTTTGTCACTAATCGCATGTTCCGACAATCGCTCCTGTGTCGCAAGGATCGTGCCGTCAATCGCCATTTGGATGAAGATAGAATCACTGGGGCACGCTTTGTTGGGGCTATTCAGGTTGAAGGGACCACTCAGGACTTGGCTGAAGGTATAGAAGTCGTGTTCAAGTGCGCCAATGGTAGAAAGTTGCAAGTCAAGAACTCGGCGCTGAAGGCCTTGTTGCTGACCCTCGCCGAAGCTTGGCCAAAGTCATTAACATCGCAGGAAATCGCCCGCGGGATCGACCAGCGACTTTCTCAATTGATGGTGGTTGGTGAGCGTCAACAGCTCCCTATCGACAAGATCGTTTCGACCAACGTGCTGCAACTATTAGTCCGTGGCGATATCGAAATTCGTTTTGGTTCGGATCGCTTTAGCAGCGAAATTTCGCACAAACCCATGACCTCCCCCTTAGCCCGCTTACAAGCCGCCGCCGGTCCAACCTTGACGACCTTGCGCCACGGCATGATCAATGTCGATCCCTTGACTCGGCTGCTCATCCAAAGCGTGGACGGCACTAAGACTAAGGAAGAATTAGTTCAGCAAGTCGCCGACTTAGCTCAAGCGGGAAAGCTAAATATTAGCGTTAAGGGCGAACAGCCCGTCGACTTTGACGCGGTCCATCGCGCAACCATCGACAAGATCCTAGAACAGCTTCGCAAATCGGCCTTGCTGGTGAATAGCGCTGCTATTGAGACAACTGTTTGATTTTGGCGAGTTGCCCCTGGGCCAGCTCTTTCATTCCCACTCGTTGATAGGTCTCAGCAAGTCTTTTCCGCGTGTTGAGCTTGCTGCCGTCGTGCTTGATGGCTTCCTCGAACATTTCAATCGCCCCGAGATCGTCACCTTGCAACAAGCGAATTTCAGCCAGCGTATCAAGCATCGAGGCGCGGTCGGTCAGCGATCCGCCGGGGATTTTTAAGGCGCGTTCGATCAACTGCAACGCCTCGGGGAGATTCTCGGGATCGTATTTCATGATGGCAAATGCTAAATTGTTCATGACGACCGGCGAGTTAGGGATCTTGCGCAGAGCGAGCCGCAGTTCGGGTACGGCGCTCGCTGGGTCCTCTTCCGTCAGCTTGCGATTGGCCAGAATCAAGTGCGTTACGCCCGAAGCGGTACCATCCACCAAACTTTGCTGTAAGGTCTGCTTCATCTCGGGCGTAAGCGTTTGGCCAAGCATCACCACACCGGCTAGCGCTTCACCCACGGACGGATTGGCCGAGTCGACTTGGCAGGCCAAATCCAGATACCGCAAATCGATCCCTGGCGGGGCTGCCCCCAAAGCTTTCGCCCTAGCGATATCTCCCTTTCGCTGCTCGCTGACGGCTTGATGCTTGGCCACCAGGACGTTGGAGTAAAGTCGGCGAGCCTCAAGAACTTCTTGCTCGTAAGCCTGCCGCGTTGAGGCTAACGGGCTGCCATCTTCGCGCGCCGTATCGCTGCCTTGGTTATTGTACTTATCGCTCTTCAGGAACGTTTGCAAAGTATTGTGCGTGAGTTCGACGCCGAATTGGGCCACCGCCAGGGCCGCGTCAATTTGATCGTCGAGCATTTCGAGCTGAACAGCTTGCACCACATCTCGTAGCGTAGCCTCGCCGTTCTTCCGCTTGTTTTCAAAGTCGGCTCGCCCAGAAGCCAAGGCGGTACGAGTCTCATTCCCCCGCTCCCCCCGCTGCTTCTCTATTTGCACGATTAACAAATTCAATTGCGGATATTCGTCGGTATGCTCACGCAGCATATTCAAAGCCTCTTGCCAGCGATTGCTATTGTTCAGTAGCGAAGCATAATTGGTGAGCTGTCCAACGGGCATCCTGAT
Source organism: Pirellulaceae bacterium (assembly GCA_041741715.1). Lineage (GTDB taxonomy): Bacteria > Planctomycetota > Planctomycetia > Pirellulales > Pirellulaceae > Aureliella. The sequence goes on from JBGSJT010000068.1 coordinate 29,043, forward strand.
CCCCCCTCGTTCCGCACTTTGCAGGTCGCTCAACAGCACCTCCGCTTGAGCCGCGTTTCCCTTCCAACTCGCCAAGGCATAGTCCGCCATGAACGCGTGGGCTGGCGGAAAGCCCCCGCCTTTCAATGGCGCCACATCGCGAATCAACCGCGCACCCATCGCAGTTCGACCTTGTCGCGCCAGGGATGTACCGACCAAGTAGACGACGCGTTCATTGAAGTTCCCCAGTTGCATGATCCGCCGCAGGGGGACCAGCATGCGTTTTGACGTTCCCTGCGAACCATCAACCGAGAATGGTTCCGTGGGGTCAGAGTTGCCGGTTTCTTCGCCCAAGGACGATTCCGAGCCGCTTCCGCTCGATGGCGCGTTGGAACCTTCGAGTTCCTTCATACTAGCTTCTACATCAGCCTGAACCAACGACATGTAGCGGCCCGCCAGCTCTTGGCGACTGAGCATTGCCCCGCAAACCACCGCCACCAACGTCCCCCAAAAAATCAACATTGGCAAAACAGCTAACGAAAACATCCGCCGCCAACGCCGTGTCTTTGCCCAAGCTATCAAGCAATTAAACAGATCTTGATAAAACATCGAATCGACCTAATTGGCAGATGGAGAGACGTGTACCCAGGTCTTTAGTATAGTTTCCCATGAGCCAAGTTAGAACCCGATCACCGCCGATCTTGCATCGGTGGGATCATGACTGACAAGCTACTATTCGCAGCTCCCCTTTCAAAGTGCACTGTCCCTGTCCCCCACTTCGCTCGCCCCCAGCCACTTCGCCCCGCTCGGCAACTAGCCGTACGTCAGGCTTTTTTGCCAGACCTTCCCCCTCGTACGTCAGGCTTTCTTGCCTGACATACCGCGTCGCGCTCAACAACACAGCGTCCAATTTACTCAGCTCCCTCTCGCTCAAACACGTTTTGCTACATACGCGCGCGGTACTGCCAGTCAGGCAAGAAAGCCTGACGTACGGCATGCACTCGAAGCTACAGCCACATACTCAATTGGCGGAATTCAACTCCAACAACGGTGCGATCCAAGGTTCATAATGCTTCCAACGTTCGACGGAGTCTTGATAAATCGGTTGACGAACTTGTTGATAGCTGGCCGTCACCACCGCGCGCTTATTCTTATGTGAGGCCAAACAATCGGGCTCAAACTCCAAATTGCAATACTCGAGCATCCCACGTACGGTTGACTCGGTATTGGTCACCAAATCTTCGTAATTGATCTCCAACATCTGCAATCCCAACTCGCGCCACGCCTGCATAACAATTTGATAATTCTTGTAATACACTGCCAAGTGTTCCAGATCGAACGCATACTCGCTACCGCCAGTGAAATTCTGGAAATAGCACGAGACGCACGTATCGATCGGGTGGCGACGCGTGTGAATGATCTTCGCGCCAGGCAGGGCCATCTGAATCAGCGGAGCAAACAGGTAGTTGTAGGGCATTTTGTCGCTGACGCGCTGCAAGCCGTCGGCCAAGGCCAGAACTTTTTCGACGTAGCCCTTGCCGAGCGCCTCTACTGTGGCGGGTTCGAAGTTGGCGGGAACAACCGGACTCTGCGCGCCATCGACGCTGTTTTCAATAATCTCGAAGCGGCCATCCTGGGGTTCGTTCTTCCCTTCCGGATCGTGTGTCTTGCGAACCAGTTGCGAAAAGATCTGCAATTCGCCCGCCGCGTAAACTTGGCTGTGAGCGCCCAAAATTTGTTCTGTAAGCGACGTGCCGCTACGCGGCATGCCAATGATAAATATGGGGACCGAGCTATCGTAGCCAGAATTCTCCGTGCGGGCCTGCCAAGCATCGCTCAGCGACTTGATCACGAAATCGCGATTGAGAACGCTTTTCTCGGCGTCAAACGGAGTGCCGAATCCTTTGCGGCGCTTTTGATTGGCGTCATGATAGTTCTCGAAGGCCTTTTCATATTCGCCTGTCGAGTCATAAAACTTACCTAAGGAAAAGCGCATACCGACGGTATCCATCGCATCGGAATCGCTCGATCCCATGACATCTTCCAGAATCGCTGCTGCTTCGGCCGGCTTGCCTTCAACGTCCAAGAGCATGGCCTCTGTGACTCGCACGGGTGAGAGCAGGCGATCCTCGGGCTTGATCCGCTCAAACGTGGCGCGGGCCTCGTCTAAAAGTCCACGTCGCTCTTGCATGCGAGTTCGAACCGATAGTAGCCGCGCATCCCCTGGCTCAGTGGCTTCCCACTCATCGAGCATCTTCTCTGCTTCGTCGAACTCGCCGGTCGAAGTCAACAAATTGATCAGCTTGAAACGTGGATCCTTGAGCGATGGATCGATCTTGAGAGCATTGCGCAAGCAGATAAGCGATTGACGCACGTCGCCAGCGGCGCTCATGGCCACGCTCAAATTGCAGTAAGCTTGCGCCGAACGAGGCGCCAACTGCAAATAGCGTTGCAAGTAGCGGAGCGCTTCGATGAACTCACCCGCATCGAGCATGGCACCGGCCATGTTGTTGACTGCATCGGGATTGTTGGGATCTAGCTCGAGCGACTTTTTGAGATGCGCCAGCGATTTCTCGGTGTGTCCCTGGCGGCGCAGCACTTCGGATAGGTTGTAGTGCGCCAGCGCTAGATTGGGTTCGATCTCCAACGCCGCTTCCAGCGATTTGACCGCACCCTCCAAGTCATCTTGACGAGCTCTAACGACACCCCGCAGCGTCAACATCTCCGGATGCCCCGGAAGCAATCGCAGGGCCGCTTCAACCGCTTGAGCTGCGTAGTCCACCCGGTCCATGCTTAACAGGGCGGTGATGTGATTGCGGTGGTAGTAGGGATCACGGGGTCGGATCTCGATCGCCTTCCGCGCCCACTCGGCGGCCAAATCATGGCGTCGCGCTTGACCGGCCAGGGCGGCCATGAGGTTCATCGCCTCTGGGTCACTGGGCTCCGCGACCAGCTGTTGCAAACAGAGTTGTTCCGCTTTACGAAAGTTCCCGGCGTTGAATTCACGGGCAGCCAAATTGAGGTTCATAGGTTTGTCTGATGAAAAAGAGTGGAACTGATGGAATTGGAGTTTAGGGAATGTTACCCCAGTATAGGTTTCGCGCGGCGCAACGCAGCACCCTGCAACTCGCCTTCTTCGATTCGACCCCAATGGGCTGCTAAATACTCCGGTTGTAGGAGCCAGGAGTAGCCACGCAGGACCAAGGCCACTTCGGCAACACTCAGGTTGCCAAGAGTTCTGGTTGCCAAGAGTGGGGATCAAGAATCTTTTTTGAGCGTAATAACTCTAATAGTGTCACCTTAAACCTCCCACTCTACCCAATTCCTTAAAGCAAGATCCGTTAATTTTCGCGATGCGTCTCAATGAAAAATCTTACGCCGAAGCAGGTTTTTGCACGCGGGAACGACTGTTGGCGGTTGCTCGCGGGTGAAACCAGCGTCGGTTCCTAAGGGAAAATGCAGTATATGCCGCAAGTTCCCTAAAATTCGGAAAAATTTTACTGAAACGCACATTCTGCGCGCCAGTTCGTTGCAATCGATGCAGATGCCAATTATACTGGTTCGCTGACCCCCAAAAGTGGTCGTATTCTCATATCCTAAGAATAATGTCACAACACCTGACGTCCCCACCAATCGCGAGTAGAAGGTCCCACACCATGATTAAGTTTTTTGATCGCTTTGCCAAACGTCGCGTTCGTCAACAAGCCAAAGCCACCAACCAACGCAAATTTCAACGGGGTTTACGGTCTGGACTAGAAACTCTTGAGCAACGGCAACTGTTGGCGGCAGATTTGGTCTTACCTTTGGGTGGGGCTGGTAATTTTCTGCCGTTAGGGAGTCCGGGAGGCTTTACTCAGTCGGTTTCTGCAGATTTGAGCGGTGCAAACAAAATTCCGCACGGCCCCAACGGGGCGCTAGCGCTGACCGCGAATTGGACCGACGGAAACTCTGTCGAAGTTATCGTGAAAATCGATCAGAATGGTGACGGTGTTTTTACGGGTAACGAGGTCGATTCATTCAAGTTGTCCGACTTGACTACCGCGCTTGTTTCGGGCACGGCAACTGAAATTGATGCGACAAAGTTCCCAGGCAGTTTGGGGATGACCTTTCCTGTGTTGGTCGACGGCTCTTTAGCCCCGGCTGTGCATGACGCCGAAGGTGCAATCTACCAAGCAGGATCCGGTCAAGGCGGGGTGACGTCGATGGTCTTGGTTGTGCCGCTTGGCAGCAGCACGATTGATCGCAAGGCAATGATCGAGGTAAAGGGGGGGACTTCGACAGAGATTTTGGCGGGGGTTGGTGTTTATCACAACATCGACCAAGCTAATCCGCTTGGAGGTTTTGCAGGCAGAGCGCACACAGCGGGATCCTCCACCGAATTAGGGCCAGTGAGTTTTAATGCGGGCGACGTGGCGCTCGATGCCGTGATGGGCCGCTTCGGAGATAACGCTGCGAACACTCTTGCCCCGAACAAAGGCAATCAACAGCGTCTCAACCAAGCAGTGGTGATTACTAACAATCCTCCTGCAACTCCTGGGCGATATGTCGGGGCCGGAAGTACGAATTCGATCGGTGAATCCGGCTGGGTTTACGGACAAAATCCTCCTTTCGTCCTCTCGCATATTCTGGCTGAAGTGAATGGCGTAGCCGGAGTCGTGCTGGCCTACGATTTTGGAGATGCTCCGGACACCAATGGAGGCACCGGAACGGGCAACTATCAAACGTTGCTGGCCAACAATGGGCCTCATCACGCTGTCACGAACGGCACAGGCGCCGTCATTGTCGGTCCCTACTTTGGTCCCACCGCACCGGATGCAGAACTCAATGGACAGCCGAATGCGGGCGCTACCGGCGATGGCGCGGATGAAGGTGCCCCTATCTACGGCAATGGAACAGTTTCCGTTGGGGGCGTAGCTACCCCTGCTGGGCCGAGTGCCAATGGCAAGTTTGTTTCTCAGTCGATGGCTACTTCGACGGGCTACTTGACACTTGAGATTGAAGGCGTCTCGGTTGCTAAGCCAGGTTACGTATCCGCCTTCATTGATTGGAATCGCGATGGTGATTTTTCCGATGCGGGGGAGACGATTCTGTCGGGCGCGACCGCCATCACCACCCCGGGGACTTTATCTTTCCCAGTTACCATTCCTAAGTCGGCGGACATCTCGGCTGGCAATAGCATTCTACGAATTCGAATTCATAGCGACCCTTGTCAGACCGGCCATGCCCTAGCGGCCCTTGGCCACGCCGATGACGGAGAAATCGAAGACCATCAAATCGTGCTAGTGAAAGGTTCCGAGATCCATGGTATCAAATATGAAGACGTCGACGGAAGCGGCACTGTCACCGCCGGTGACGTCGCGGGTATGCAAGGGACGAATGGAGTCGTTATTGCTATCTCGGGAGGTTCAGTAAATGACCTGTTTGGCAATCCTCTCACGACGACACTAACCAATCCGTCGGACGGCAAATTCTGGTTCAACTATCTTGTGGGTGGAACCTACACGGTTACTGAGGACCTAGCGACAACTGATATCAATAATGACGTCGGAACGCTGGGGGCGGCTGGCTACGACAATCTACAGGGCTTGGTCCAGTCGGCAGCTCTCCTAAATACGAGTATAAATGTAACGACACAAGGTACCGTTAGTAACGCTCCGATATTCCTCAACTATATCCAAGGCTCGATCCATGGGCAAAAGTTTGAAGATATCAATGGCGATGGCGTTAAAGCGTCCAGTGATCCGGTGATTGGATTAGTTACCTTCAAGCTCTTTAGACACTCCAAGCCAACACCTTCGACAAATCACTGGACACTGGTTCAGACGGATTTGACCGATAACGCGGGTCTGACCAAAGGTCGTTACGATTTCGAGAGTCTTGCTCCCGGAACATATGCAGTTTATGAAGAGCCAGTAGCTCCGATAGCAGGCTGGCTAATCTCGACAGGCCAAAAGTCTGCCCTGCCTAATGCTCAAGCTCCTAGCGACCTAAATTCATTTGTAGTGACCAGCCGTAAAGAGTTTGTTTATAACCTCGCTGATGTAGTGTCTGGTCCGCTTAAAGTCGAAGAGCTGCAAACGTCGTTAATCTTCGGTAACTTTTTGCCGGGAGTTATCAATGGACAGAAGTATGAAGATCTCAACGGCAATGGCAAATTCGATTTGGCGTTGATGTTTGACAAAGACGGTAACGGATCGCTGGAGACCACTGGGGAAACGGCTTTTGCGAACATCACATTTGAATTGCTCGATTCGACAGGTGCTCCCGTAATGGTGCCGGGAAATATTCTTGTTCCGGCGAAACCTGCCTCTCCAATGGTCCCATACACGGACAAGACCGACAGTATGGGCAAATTTGAATTTGTAGGCCTGAAACCTGGCGTTTACATGATTCGCGAAGTTCAGGACACACAGGATACGAATGGCGACACGGTGAATGATTACTTCACCAGCACCACTGTACCTGGTCAGGGCTTGACCAAGGATCCCATGAAGGTGACGTTCACGGTCAAGAGTCAAACGAATGCCAATCTGTCAGCGGGTACTACAAGTGGAGCTAATGATACCCTCGCCAACTTCAGTGTCTCCTACGATTATGATGGCAATGGGACCGCAGAAGCTACCGGACTGCCAACCACCGATGCCCGTCGCGCCGATTCGCAATGGTTGAACTACGTCAAGGGGAGCATTCACGGCGTCAAGTTCCATGACCTCAATGGTGATGGACTTTTCAACGACCGAGTGCCTGGCACTGCGACGTTGGTTGTCACCGGCGGAAGCGGCAACCAGTTGATGCTGGCCGATATCAGTCAAATCAATCAGAACTTCCCCTACGACGTTATCGTCACGCAGAATGCCAACTCTGCCAATCCACAGACTCGGACTGTTAAAGTTGTCGATATCGACATCCCAAATCAGAAGCTGATCCTAGCTGCCACTACCCCCTTAACTCTGACGATTGACGGCATTGATGATACTGTCAAGGTTCCCACTGGCAATCCTGACGTGATCCCCGGTGTAACGATTCAGCTATGGAAATACCAGTCGGTAACGACAAACAACTTCACGACGTTCGGTGCTCCTGGCCCGGTGTTCAAGTGGACGCCAGTCAATCAAATCACCGATGCCCACGGAGAATTCTGGTTCAGCCACCTTGATCCAGGTCGCTATGCGGTTCGCGAAGTACCTCCGGCAGGTTTCCCTGGACAGTCGACACTGCAAGCACTTGGTTCCCCCAATGGAGTTGTCAATGGCACGACAATTGTCGACCATGGCGACGATCCGAATGATCCCGCCACCGGCACAATCACGGTTCTCAGCCGTCAAGAATACCAGTGGGAAGACAACCAGTTCGGTCGCCCGGTGACCGTTCCTGGATACGGGTCAATTCCCGGTTTGACCCCTGCCCAGTTGACGACCGCCCTCACTCCGTTTGTCCCCAACTTCCGTCCCTACGATGGCCCAGCTTACCTCCGCCCCATGGACGGTGTCGGTGGAACGACGAATGGCATCCTCGACCTAGACGAACACGTAGCTGCCTACGTACGGAATGCGCTTAAGACCCCGATCGTTTACAATGGACTTGAGGACCTTGGTGTCGGCACGCCTCAGCAATCGCTGCTGTTCGGCAACTTCAAAGCGGTTGACATCGAAGGGGATAAGTACAACGACCTCAACGGCGATCAGATCAAAGACGGCGACCCTGGCTTTGCCAATGTCACCTTTGTGCTCTACAACGCCGCAGGCACCGCGCCAATTCTGACGCCGACTATCACTGGTCCCGGTACCCAGATGATGCCGGTCACAGTCAAAACCGACGCCAATGGGCATTTCAAGTTTACCAACGTCAAACCGGGGACTTATACTGTTCGCGAAGCCAATGCGCAAAACCCCGGCGTTCCGTTCCAAGATACCAACAATGACGGTATCAACGATGTGGCCTTCCAAGGTCTAGTGTTGGCTAACAACAATGCCAGCCCTGTTGCCGTGACTAGCGGTACGAATTTCAATTTCTCCACGCCGGTCGACCTCGATAACAATCCGGCCACACCTAATGTCCCCACTCACCAGTGGTTCAACTATGTCAGTGGCAGCATCCATGGTGTGAAGTTCGAGGACATCGATGGCGATGGCGTGTTCGACGATACTCGTATCGTCCTGGCGGAAACCACTTTGGAAGACAACTTGAGCGACGACTACTCCGATACCTCGGTGGTCGTTGATGACTCAAGCATCTTCCCAACCAGCGGCTATCCCTATCAGATCTATATTCTGGACGGTTCCGGTAACATAGCCGAAACGCTGACCGTAACCAACAACAACACCGCTACCAACACGCTGACCGTGTTGGACCGTGGTGTTCCCGTTGAACACAATCCGGGCGCGGTCGTTCAAGGTCCAACCACCGTGCTGCCAAATGTGGTTCCAGCAGCGCTCCAAGGCGTTGCCTTCGAATTATGGCGTTTCGCAAGCCAACGCCATATCACGGTTGCCAATTCCAATGCTCAATACGACGTCTTCGACTGGACCAAGGTCAATAGCGCAACCCAATTCAGCGACATTCATGGTGAATATTGGTTCACCGGCCTCAAGCCTGGTCAATACACGGTGCGCGAGAATCTGCAAACCAAGATGACGCGTTTGATGGTCGGAGGCCTGCCACAGAGCCCAAGTGCTTTAGCTAACAACGCTACCTTCCAAATCGATGGTATCACGTACACTGTGGCCGTCAACGGAGTAACGAGCCTGTCGACCGCCGGTACAACGCTAGGAATACCTTCCGGTGCGACCAATACCCAGGCCGCTGCGATTATCGCGGCTGCCGTCAATGCCAATTCGGGCGCGAGCAGCATTGATGCATTCAATGCGAAGGCGAGTTCCTCGTTTAACAAGATTACTCTCTTCAACCCATCCAACGGGAATCAGGTTAATACAACGACGACCACTGGTCTAACTCGAGAACGATTCAACTTCAGCGAGTACCAGCAGTCGACGACTCAGGCTCAGGGTAGCCCGAATTCCAATGTGCCGCAAAACACGTCTACCTACGTGTTCGACCAAAGCACAATTTTCGGCCAAAATCCGAGCTTGCCCACATCCAGCACGATCACGGTAGCTGGCAGTCAAGAATACGTATGGGCCGCAGGCCACAACGTCATGGCCGTCGATGGCCGCATCGATCCACGCTTGGGGACGCCCGGTTATGCGCCACAATACCCAGCACCTTTCAACACGTTGACGGCATCCGATTACAACTCCAGTATTCACGGCGAAGTCGATGGAAACCTTGATATCTTCGAACAGGCTTGGGCCGCCGCGAAGGAAGTGCTCAAGACTCCGATATTGATCGGCGTCGATGGCCGGGCCTTGCAGTACGGCAATTATGATCCGGCTTCGATCGAAGGGGACAAGTACATTGTTACCCAATTCATTGGCGATACCGTTGCCGCTCGTGAGCCACTCCCTGGCATCGTGATGGTCCTGACCGGCGTCGATGGCGCAGGCAATCCAATCATTCCGCGCACCACCGTAACCAACGGCAATGGACACTTCAAATTCAGTGGTCTGCGACCAGGCACTTACACTGTAGTAGAGCAAGCGACGCAAGACTTGAACAACGACGGTGTCGATGACATTGTTAAACAAGGGCTGCACATTGATTCGGCTCCGCAGACCGTTACCGTAAAGAGCGGTCAGGAGTTCAATTTCTCCGACAAAGTCGATGCTGACCAAGTGCCGAGCACTCCCGCCATTCCAACTCACGAGTGGCTCAACTGGATCGAAGTCTCCTTCCACGGACTGAAGTTCCATGACATTAACGCCGATGGTCGGATGAACGATCTAGTCGACCACGACAACGACGATGCTAACAACGATGGCATCAAAGATGTGGGTGGTGGTTCAGCCACACCGTTGCGTCAAGCAGTTTTGCCGGGTGTGACGTTTGACATTTACATGTATACGGGCATTCACAAAGTCAATCCACTCAGCACCGGATCGCAGACCATCAATGACTGGATCAAGTTGCCCTCGGCGACCACCGATGTGCACGGCGAATTCTGGTTTACTGGCCTGAAGCCGGGTATCTACACCATTCGTGAGAACCTGGACCCAACGCCAGGTGTCGGCAATGATCCCTATGAGGGCTATTATCAGTCGACGCTGCAGGCCCAAGGCTCACCGATCGCCAGCGCTAATAATCCGTTAGGTGATGATCCCACCAAGTCCGCCACCGGTGCTATCGCCAACTTGAACGTGCGTTGGACAAATAGTGGAATCGGTGCAGTCCCAGCGTGGCTGGACACCGATCCTGGATTGGGCGTGACGCCTTCATCTCAAACGTCAATCAACGGCGTCGACGGAGTGGGATATGACGATTCAGTTCGAACGTTCTCCGCGACGGGCAATGTACCTGGCTACAATCCTCCAACGTACCAATTCAGCAATGGCGAAGGTTCGGATAACGGCTTCATCGGCGGCGAATACCAATGGAGCAACGGCACCGGGGTAGTACCCTACGCCGCAGCTGCCTTCCAGCGCCCGATGGATACCAATAACAATCAGAACATTGATGAAAGCGAAAAGCGTGACGCGATCGTCGGCACGGCACTCAAGCAAGCCGGTACGTTGGATCGTTCCTACGGTTCACGCTCGCTGCTGTGGGGCAATTACTTGCCAACCAAGATCATCGGAGAGAAATTCGAAGACATCGATGGTGATGGCAAGTACGACAACGGAACGGCCAGCGGCAATGGTGTCTTTGGCAATACGAATCTCAGCGAACCTGGTTTTAAGAATGTCAAGTTCGAGATTCTGCGTGATCTCGATGGTGTTCCTGGCGGAGCGACACTCCCCGTTACCACACTCATGTTGGCTGGTGGAAGCAATTCCATCAATCCGACAGGGCTGGTACGAGCGACTGCCACCATCTCCAATGGTGCCAATGCGATTACGTTTACCGCGTCTCCTGGCCCAGAGGGTAACGACATCCTACTGCAATTCGGTGCTGGCCAGTCAGTCAGCGACGTTGTCAACGCGTGGAACGCTGCCAATGGCGGGGGACTTACCTTCGCACCAGGTGGTAATGGTGGCTTCGTTCCCTTTAGTCAGAACATCACTTCGGTTCAGCTCTCAGGCGCTGGTCAGTTTGTCACGACCTTAACCGATCCCAATGGCATGTTCATGTTCGCTGGACTGGTTCCAGGCAATTACATGGTGCGTGAGACTGCCGCGCAAGACACAGGCAAAAATGCCTTGGGCAATCCAGACGGTGTCGATGACGTGTTGTATCAAGGACTAGTCATTGATACGGCTGCCCCGAACACCACGCTCAAGAGTGGCGCAACATTCAACTTCTCCACCAAGCTCAATGCCCTTGGCCAGCCTGATCCATTAGGTCAGCCAACTCATATTTGGCTCAACTATGTTCAAGGGAGCATCCACGGCCTCAAGTTCAACGACTTGAATGGCAATGGAATTTTTGATGATCAGGTGCGCGATACGACTACCAATTCGCTGTCGCAGGCCTTGGCCGGTACGTTTAATGCAACTCTGGTTCACGTCGCCAACGCGAGCCTGTTCCCCGCGCCTGCCAGTTCGGCCGGATATACGATTCAGATTCTTAAGAACAATGGCCAAGTGTCGGAGACGTTAACCGTTCTCAGCCGCAATACCGCCAACAATACGTTGACGGTCGCTCCGCGTGGTGTCCCCGTAGCTCACTCTAATGGGTCCGCCATCTCCCTGCCGACTGCGGATCCCGCGGTCATGAAGAATGCATACCTTCAGAATGTGGCTTTCCAACTCTACAAGTTCGTGGGAACTCGCAATCTGCACGCGCCATCATCGACGATCTACCCGGTCTACGATTGGCAGTTGGTCGATAGTGCGACCCAGTTCACCGATATCCACGGCGAATTCTGGTTCACTGGCTTGCAGCCCGGCAAGTACACCGTGCGTGAAAACCTCGATCTCCAACGCTCGGTGATCACTGTTGGTGCAGCTCCGACTGGAACCTTCAATGTCAATGGACAGACGTACGAATTTGACACGGATGCCAATGTTGCTCAGGGAAATATTCAGGTTTACATCCTTGGCCTGAACTCCGATCAAATTGCCGCCGCGATCGTCAGTGCGATCAACAGCAACAATGATGACGCTGTCGATGGATTCGCTAAGGCGACCCGTGTTGGATCAACGGTTTCCGTAATCCATGCCGGTCTGTTGAGTTACAGTCAGAGTTCCGTCAGTTCGACCCCTGATTACTCGAACTACGGTCAGTCGACCACGCAGGCTGAGGGGAGCCCAGCTCACGGCATTAGCGATTTCAGTGGCTTTACCAATTCGCAGTTCGCGACCACTTTCTTGGGCGACAATCCTGCTTTGCCAGGATCGAGCACCTACACGGTCAGCAGTCGTCAAGAGTACATGCGTGTCGCTGGCGACAATATCATGCCGGTCGATGGACAAGTCAATCCGCTAGTGAAGAACGGCGATGCGCATCCAACCATTGCGAACTTGGTGTTCAATTCGAGCATCCATGGCAAGGTCGATCAGAATATCGATCCATTTGAACAGCTTTGGGCTGTGCAAAAAGAAGCACTGAAAACTCCAATCGTCGTCGGTGCCGCACTGGCTTGGGGTAACTTTGACGGTGCCTCGATCGAAGGTGATAAGTACATTGTCAACCAGTTCATTGGCGATACGGTTGCGTCGCGGCAAGCATTGCCAGGCATCGTGATGGTCCTCACCGGCACGGATGGTGCCGGCAACACGATCGTCCCGCGCACCACCGTAACCAACGGCAATGGACGCTTCAAATTCAGTGGCTTGCAACCGGGAACCTACACGGTTACTGAGCGAGCGACACAGGACCTGAACAAAGATGGGGTCGATGACGTTGCCGTGCAGGGGCTGCATATCGATTCGGCTCCTCAAACGGTCACTGTTACCAACGGTCAGAAATTCGACTTCTCCGCGAAGGTTGATCTAGATCTAAATCCAGCCACCCCAGCCGTTCCAACTCACGAGTGGCTCAACTGGATCGAAGTCTCTTTCCACGGAATCAAGTTCCATGATCTCAATGCCGACGGCGTCGCTAACGACTTGGTCGATCATGACGGAGACGATCCAGACGGAGACGGCAAAAAGGCCGATGGAGTTACCTCCGCCACGCTCGAGCGCCAAGCGATTTTGCCAGGTGTCGTGTTTGATATTTACTACTACACTGGCATGCACAGGGTCAATCCGCTCAGCACCGGTGCGCAAAACATCAATGACTGGGTGAGGCTGACGCCAGCCACGACAGACGTGCATGGCGAGTTCTGGTTTACCGGTCTGAAGCCTGGTATTTACACCATTCGTGAAAACCTGGCGGCTTCGGGTAATGATCCCAACGGTGTGCCATACAGTTCCTACTTCCAGTCGACCAAACAGAAGCAATCGTCCCCGATTGCCACGGTGGGTGCCAATAGCGCCAATCCTTACGGTGACGATCCTTCCGACTCCGCGACCGGTGCGATCGCCAATCTGAACGTACAGTTGACCGGTGACGGTAGTGGACAAGTCCAAGGCTGGCTGGACAACGATCCAGAATCAGGCATCATGGCCGTTCCAACCTTCTATAACTGGGTGCAAAGTGATGGTTACGCTGCCACTTCGACACAACAACGCAGCTACCCAGCCATTCCCGGTCTAAACATTCCTGCCTATCCGCCAGCCAATACGCCGCAATACACAGGTTTCATTGGTGGTGAGTATCAGTGGAGCAACGGCACGGGTGTAGTTCCCTATGCGGCAGCTGCCTTCCAACGCCCCATGGATACTAGCGGCAATCAGAACATCGATGAAATTGAGAAGCGGGCCGCTGTCGTTGGCACCGCTCTCAAACAAGCTGGTGTTCCCGGAGGTGAATCGTGGGTAGGTGAAATGAGAAATGACTTTGAACCAGCACGGTCATTGTCATGGGGCAACTACCTGCCAGTGAAGATTATTGGCGAGAAATTTGAAGATCTCGATGGCGATGGCACGTACGACCAGGGGACCACCAGTGGCGATGGCGTCTTTGGCAACACGTCGCAGAGCGATCTTCCCTTGCCAGGGATCAAGTTCGAAATTTTGCGGAATGGATTGACGATTACCACGGCCATGTTGGCTGGCGGAACGAACTCCAATCCCACAGCCGAACGGCAGATCAATGCGATTGGCTCCACAGGCGGTGCAACGTTTACGTCTGCCAATGCGGGACTGATCGGCAATCAGATCAAGCTGGTGTTTAACGGCACAGACAGAATCGATACCGTGGTTGCGAATTGGAATGCCGCCAACCCATTGAATAAGGTGGACGCCCTGAATATTGTCTACGTTACGGGTGTGAACGGTTTGACGGTTCTGACGCCGCGCGTGTTGACGCTGCAGGGTCCGGTTCAAGTCTTTGCGACTTCGGGCTTGAATGGCATGTTCATGTTCGGCAACTTAGTGCCTGGTGACTACACAGTGCGCGAGACTGCCAAACAGGATTCCAATGGGGACGGTATCGACGATATCCAGTTCCAAGAATTGGTTCTCGGTAACAACAATGCACCGATCGTATCCTTGCTCAGTCCACAAGGGACTGAAACCGGAGTATTCAATTTCTCCACACCAGTGGATGACAATGATCCTCTGACCACCGACGTGCCAACCCACATCTGGTTGAACTACGTCAAGGGGAGTATTCACGGTCGCAAGTTCCATGACTTGAACGCCGACGGTACGCCTGACCAAGTTGTCCGAACGACTACCGCAATATTGGCCACGGGTGGTTTGTCCGCCAATTACTTAGATGTCACCATCAATGTTACTAGTGCCAGCGCTTTCCCAGCCACTCCCGGCTACAAGATCACGATTCTCGACACCAATGGCAATGTTGCTGAAACTTTGACGGTGGTTAGCGTCAACAAGACGCTGAACAAGATCACCGTGGCTCAGCGTGGAGTTCCAGTAGCTCACCTAGCTGGTGCCAAGATCGTTCTGCCAACGGCCAATCCGCCGCAAATGAAGGATGCGATCCTGGAAGGGGTGGCCTTCCAAATCTACAAGTACCTGGGGACTCGCGATCTGCATTCGCCATCGTCCAGTCACTTTGATGTGTACGATTGGCAGTTGGTAGAAAGCCAAACGCAGTTCACGGATCTCCATGGCCAGTTCTGGTTCACCGGTCTTCAGCCCGGCCAGTACACCGTTCGCGAGAATCTCGATCTGCAGCGTTCGGTGATCACATTGACGACGCTACCGACCGATGCTCAGTCGTTTGACCTCAACGGGAAGACCTACGAGTTCGACAACGACAATAGCTTGGTGAATGCGAACAACATTCCGATCGCAATTCCGACTAACGGCAACTTGCTCAACAAGTTAGCAGACCGGATTGCTGCTGCCATCAACTCAGGCAATGACGACGCCGTCAATGGCTTGGCCAAGGCTTCGGCCAGCGGCAGCGTAGTCACTATTGTTTACGCAGGTGAACTGGCCGATATACAGAACTACGGCACGGTAACGTCGACCAAGGACTACAGTGGTATGGTCCAGTCGACCAGCCAGGAGCAAGGTAGTCCCGCACACGGCATTACCAGCTTCACTGGCTTCACCACCGAAGACTACTTGACCACCTTCCTGGGCGATAACCCAGCCACTTTGGTCGGCAGCTTCTACTCGGTCCAAAGCCGTCAAGAGTATGTTCGCATCGCTGGCGAGCACTTCATGCCTGTGGATGGTAAGGTCAACCCGAATATGTTGCCGGGTACCCTGCATCCAACCAACGTGCCACCGCTGGCCTACAACCCAGCCGTACATGGCAAGGTCGATCTGATCATCGATCCGTTCGAACAACTCTGGGCCCAGCAGAAGCAGGCCCTCAAGTCGCCACAGGTCGTGGGGGCAGCGCTCGATTGGGGTAACTTTACTCCAGTCATGATCAGCGGTGAGAAGTTCCATGACCTCAACGGTGACGGCAAGCAAACTCGAAATGCCAATGGAAACCTGACCAAGTTCGATCAACGTGGTGATGGAACGACTAATGAAACCGAAGGTGGCTTCGCCAACATCGTCTTCGTGTTGCTGGATGCCAACAATGTTCCAGCCAAGACAGACGGTGGTGCGACGATTACCGCTACTACCGATTCCGATGGTAAATTCAAGTTCAGTGGCGTCAAGCCAGGTCGCGATTACTGGGTTGCGGAACGAGCGACGCAAGATTTCAACAACGACCAAGTCGATGACATTTCCCAGGGACTGGTGCTCGACGGAACGCGGATCATGGTATCGCTTCTCAGCGGTGACATGATTAATATTTCGGCCCTGGCCGATAATGACAACGATCCAAGCACCGCTCCGGCACCACGTTACCAATGGTTCAACTACATCAGCGGTAGCGTTCATGGCTTCAAATTCCGTGACTACAATCGTGACGGAACTTGGCAGGAATCTGGCCCCAACGCGGAGCCACCTTTGGAGGGCGTAACCTTTGATTTGTGGCGCTTTGTCGAGACCCAACACATCACCGTGTCGAACATCGACAGGACGATTTACCACTGGGTCAAGACGCAATCAGTAGTTTCCGACGTTCATGGCGAATATTGGTTCACTGGACTCCGACCCGGTAAGTACACGGTGCGCGAGAATCTCGGTACTCCACCGGTATTCAAGCAAACCACGTCGCAGGCTCAGGATGACCCCAACGCCTTCGTCAGTGAAGATGGTCTAGTTATGGGAGAGGCACCAATTACGGAGCCGGGCACCACCAGTATCATCACCGTACTCAGCCAACAAGAATACGTTTGGCGAGTTGGCAAGCACTTGATGCCGATCGATGCCAATGGGAATCAAGTCATTGATCCCTCCGAATGGCAACTGGCCTACCAGAAAGCCGCGCTGAAGTACTCCGCTGGCTTCACGCCAGGCGTCGATTATGCCGACCCGTCGAAGAAGTTCACGCCTACCAATCCGACCAAGAACGGCGGTCTCTTGCTGGGTGAACTCGGTGGCAGCCCCAGTAGTTTGATTTATGGCAATAACTACGTTCCGGGTGCGTTCCACGGATTCAAGTTCGAGGATGTCAACGGCAATGGCAGGTACGATGGTCCGACCAGCGTTTACGTCGAAAACGGCGAGCCAGGGATCAGCAATATCCTGGTTGGTTTGGTCGACGCCAATGACAATATCGTCAAGCAAGCTGACAATACTCTCGCGATTGCTTTGACTGCTAAGGACAGTCTGTCGACCCCGAATGTCAACGAAACCGGTCACTTCTGGATCACCAACTTGATCCCCGGCAATTACAAGCTGGTCGAGTTCCTGAACGGAGTATTGGTCGATCATGACAACAACTCGAGCACGCCGAAGATCTACATCCCAGCTAAGGCAAACGGCTCACCGCTGTTTCCAACGCCTGCTGGCGAATCGGCTGCCGCTCGAGCCACTAGGTTGCTAGCCGAATCGGCGATGATCTCCGATTCCAATGGCGACAAGATCCCCGATGGCCTACAGATGATGTACCAATCGACGGTGCATACCACCATGACCATTGGCGCGCTGCAAGCCCATACGTATACGGCAGGTGGTTCGCTGATGAATGGTCAACCAGTCTTGGTACCGGGTGAGAGCCTTTCCGATCCTGATCGCTTGCAGTTCACGGAAGTCTTCACTCCGAGTGTTCCGAATGTCGGTGGCCCTGCCCGTCCGGTCAATGCCAACATGACGATTGGTAATTATGTCTCAGGTAGCATCCACGGCTTCAAGTTCTTGGACAAGGACGCCAATGGTATTTACAACCCAGTTGACGGTACTCATCCGAATTGGGATATGCCATTTGAATGGGCTCTATTCGGCCTATTCACGGACGCCCTAGGTACACTACCTGCCGTCGATGCTTCGGGCAATCCAATTCAAGTCGCCATGAGCGATTTGAACGGCCAGTTCTGGATTGAGAACATCAAGCCAGGCAATTACTTCTTGATTGAGCTGATTGGCCGGATAAATCGTAACGACACCGACGGCGATGGCTTCCCAAATGGCAACTTCCAACCCAATGGCGATCCCATCTTCGATGTCACCGAAGGGCTAATGGCTTCGACTCCGACTGTGCGTCCGATCACCATCCGCAGCCGCGAGGAGCACGCTTACACTTCAGGTGCATCGCATATCACTGATAGCTTTACCTTCTCGGCTGATCCGGATAACGCCGCTGGTGTAAATGCAACAAGCATTAAGAATTCGTTCCAGCACGTTACGCTAACCAGTGTCAATGCTTCAAGTACTGGGGTAGTAACCAATCCAGACATTGTGAAGCTAAATCCAGTCACGTGGTATGCACCATCGACGGGGACCTTTGGCTACGGATATGTTGACGGTGGCGTCAACAAAGACCAGTTCATTTTCCAGAACATCGTCGGTGGACCGTCCAGCGTTTTCCACGCGGTTTTCAGTGTCGATGTCAAATCGGTTAGCATTGACGTGATCGCCAATGACAGTAACGATGTCGGCCTCTTGAAGGCTTACGATAAATTGGGGAATCAACTGGGTGTCGTCACAACGGCGGCGCTTAGTGGCTTCAGCCCCAACCCAGCTTTACGAGTCCAGACGTTGACATTCACATCGACTAATGGCACTCCGATCTACCGCATTGAAGCGGGGGGTAATGGCGACGTGAATGTTCCAGGCGACCTACCAGGACGCGTTGGATCGACTGTGCTGCTAGACAATTTGCAATTCCAAACCTTCACCCTGAAGAAGGAAGTGGTGGTGGGCGACGCATTGAAGTTTGGTAACTTCTATGCGGGTGGAGTCGGAGGTATCAAGACACACCAAGGGAGCAACAATCCCGCGCCGGGCATCACTTTGTTCTTGAGCAATGCTCAGCACACATACACGACCACTACCAGTGCCACGGGATCGTACTTCTTCAAAGATGTCATCCCAGGTGTGTATGCTTTGTCCGAAGCGAATCACAGTTCCGTGCTGGTCGGTTTTGGTTCGGTCCCTGTGACTGTTCCTCATGCCACGGTCGTCGTACATCAAAGTGGTGCGGCTACGGTCTATCCAGGCTTACAAACTGAGACACTCCAACCTTCGTTGGCTGTCAAGAACTTGGTCAAAGGTTCGATCCACGGTCGCCGCACTGGGGCCGACGGTGTGACTGGTCAACCCGGCATCACGGTCGAGTTGCATGGCTTGGTAAATGGTGTTAGCACTGTGCTCCAAACGTCGGTCACCGATGCTCAAGGTAAATTTAACTTTGAGAACCTTGACCCGCGGAATTCGTACGGCTCGGGTAGCTTCACGATCATCACTCAAGAGACACCAGCCATGGTCTACTCGGTGTTGGTCGGATCAGGTGTGGAAGTTGACTACAATGTCAACGCTCCGCTCCCCTCGCTGCAACCAGGTCAGATCGAAATCGATGATCCCGGTTTGATCCTCAAACGCGATCTACCCGGCGCAATTCGCGGTGTGGTTATCGGCGGCAATGGTACTCTCGCTGTTGGATTGAACGTTAGCCTGTATAGCGGTGCGGGTGTACTGATTACTTCCCAAGCCACAGGTGTTGACGGTGAATTCGACTTCGATGGCTTGACCCCTGGCAACTATCAAGTGCGCGTGGCGGGTCAAACGGTCATGATTGCATTGGCCAGTGGTGAAGAAGAGGTCTTTGCCACAGGCGAATCGATCCTGGAAACTGGTCAATTCGAGACCATCAATCCCGCTTTGATCATTAACCTGTCGGGCGCTCCACGTGTCTCCAGCGTCAAGGTCGCAAACGAGAATTGGAATACGGGCTTCAAGAATGCGATCGATCCGGTGGCTGGCAAAGGATATCAAATCCCCACGGGATCGAATGTACAGTTTAATCCCGTTTCCTGGTCGAACATCAATCAACTGCTGGTTGAGTTCACCACGGACGTGATTGGCAGCGGTACTGTAGTTACCCGTCTGACTGCCGCCGACTTTGCGTTGGCGTCAACCACCGGCATCACTATTACTGGTGTTACCTATGACTCGGTCAACCTGCGTGCGACGTTGTCGCTCAGTGGCAATCTTGGACGAGCTCGCTATACCTTGACCGTCAAGGACACGATCAAGGATTTTGCGACCGGCACGAAAGCCTTAGATGGTGAATTTAGCAACGGGATCAGTACCTATAACTTAGGGGGCAACGGAATACCCGGTACCGACTTTGGATTCCAGTTCTCGGTTTCGCCAGCCAATGCGAATTTCGAAGCGATCAATGATGCTCTTGGGGCAGTCAATATTTTTGACCTAGGCTTCTTGGCTGGCAAATTGAATGTTAATGCGGGAAATCCGAACTACAGCGCTGCTAGCGACTTCAACGGAGACGGTGGCGTCAATATCTTTGATCTGGGATTCATGGCTGGTCAACTCAACCAGCAATTGCCTGCTCTTCCATTTTCGGCCAGCTTGGACAGTTTGGATGGACTGTTCGGTGACGACGACGAAGAATTTGGAAATCCAGAATTTGATGACGCAATCGACTTGCTATTTCAGTAGGCCCAGACTTTAATGATGATCCGAGCACTGTCGCTCGGATCATCCCTTTTACAATCCAAAAACATCAAGAACACCTTACGGAGAATTTCGAATGAGTTTAATTTACCGGTCAGCCTTGGGGTTGATCCTATGTGTGATGTTTAGCTCGGCAAGTAGGGCCGATGCGATCTTGTCGATACCTCAGGAGACTTTACTGGCCGGCAACCTAACTGGCACGGCACAAATACAGATAGCTTCCAACAACCCCAATGAACCGTTTGGTGCATTCGATTTGAGGCTCCAAGTGAGTGCTTTTACGGGCAATTTGAATGGCCAACAAGTAACCATCAATAGCATCATTCCTAATCCTGTGTTTGGCTCCTACTTTGGTGGCCCAGGAAATCCCCCTCCCCCCGCACCTAACCAATCGTTGAGTAGTGGCGGAACCATTGCTCTGTTTGGGATTGGTACGGGTTTTAACATCACTGCTACGCCCCAAACTTTGTTTACAGTTTCGTTCTCAGTCCCCACCGCGCTTACCCTGCCGTCGGATACGTTTACGCTTTCTGTGATCCAGGGTGCCAGTCCTTTAGGTGGTGACCCTAGGAATTCGATTGTAAACACCAACAACCAAGGCATTTTCAGCTCGGGTGGTTTACAGCTAGTTGCCGTTCCAGAACCCTCGACATTGCTTATGTTCCCATTGTTGGGTGCGAGCGCATTGTTCCGCCGTCGTAGGGTAGGTTAGCCCTTCGGCTTCCTCCCTACTCCAACAAAATGAATTACAAATAAGCCGTGGCTTTTCCCACGGCTTGTTTCATTTCATGCTAGCGGTACTTTATGGCAATTACCAAATTTGAGAGAGCCTGCAGTCGCAGTCCAGGCTTGATGCTTGGAACATTTCCAAACTGAATTAGAATGGAAGTATACGAATGTTCCACCGTTAACCGGAGGTTTGGCTAATGCTCTCTCCCTGGCTCCCACTGCGTTTGATTATATTAGTTGGTGCAATGGCAGCCGCTTTGCCGTCTGCGGTTTTTGGTGAACTAATCACCAACCTCCCCCAGCCGGTGACTCTCCGGCTGACGGTGCAACCGATCATTGTCTCCAACGGTGATGGGAGCAATACCGCGACTTTTATGGGGAACGCCTCGCAGGAAGCGGGAATCAAAAGTAGCATCGACTTCATCTGGAGGCAGGCCGGGATCGAAGTAAATTGGCTGGCTCCTAACTTGTGGAGCAACTCGTTTGCGAATGTGGGGAACGTGGCTCCCCCCGCGACACGGCCGAGCAGCGATTTTGCCCCCATCTTGACTGCGGGCCAAGGGGCTGGCGTGGCCGCGCCAGCCAACCTGTTGTCGATGTATTTCATGCGTATCGTCCCAGGTTTTCCTTTGCCCGGTGATCCCAACCCGCTCAGCCCGCTGGGAGCCGAGGGATTGGCCGCAGTGGATGGTCCAGGGAGCACGATTCGGATCGGCAGCAGTCTTCCCGGTGCTGTATTGATGGGAGATCCATTGGGACAGCAACTGGCCGCGAAGGTGATCGCACACGAAATTGGTCACAATTTTGGATTGTTGCATAATGGTGAATTGGCAAACCTGATGCTTGACGCCGACCCCACGCCTCCCCAGAACGGAATTAACGCGCGACTCAATGCGGGTCAGATCTTGGTGGCCAGGTCTAGCCAGTTTGTTACGGCGGTTCCCGAGCCGTCCCTATTTGTGGTGCTCGGCCCATTGGTAGGCGTTTTCAGCCTTCGACGCTGTCGCCAATGAGGCGTGATTGCATTGCTGAGATGTCTCTGGGCACAACTTATCAACGAAACTATGGTAACTCGACTTATGGCGAGGCATATTTCTTAAATACCTTCCGAGGAGGGATACGGGGACACAGCACGATAACGGGCTGGTATGCGGAATCCGAAGGAGGGGCTAGGTTGCCGGTGCCAACATCGCCAACGGGGGACGATCGCACCACCCGAGATAGATCTGTGTCCCCTAGCCCTGTGCAGAGCTTCGATAGATAGCCCCGCGAAACCGGGACACCCAGCACGTCATCAAAGTATTGATCGATCGTCGAATAGCTGCTTAGCCTGCTTCTCCACAAGCACACGAAGATCGGCAATAATGTCATTCTTGCTTTCCATGCACGGAGCATACAAAATATTCAATTTCTAAGCACCAGCAATTTCAAACCAGTGAACTGTTACAACAACACCAAGTAGTACCCCGATCTCTTGTACTCCGTATCTGAGCAAAAAAGCGATGACTCCACCGATTATGCCGGGGTACGCATAGCCGCATCGCGCAATTCAACGCGTAAACTCGCGGATATTTCTCGCTAATCTAGCAAATCACCAGCCGCTGCTGGCGCCTTTACGCAATATTGCAAGCGACCGTTCGTCGTTCTTCTGTAGACGTATGTATAGTATTGTAAATGCGATTCGGACCCCTAGAATACGTAGAATTCTAGCCAGGAGGCGCATGGATATACCATGGAAGCGAGGAATTGACTAAGCGACGTTGCGTGGGTACCTAACTTTTACTTGGAAGCGATCAAATGGCGACTAAAAAAAGAAACGCTGGTTCGAGAAGGCATCGCCCGACGAGACTCTTGTTCGAAGCACTCGAAGCCCGTCAACTCTTGGCGGTATTATCTGGCAATGGCGGCCAGGGAGGCACGACGCAATCGACACCACTCACTGAGGGACTTAACCTTGTTCGATACCAGTGGCAAAACTTCTCCATTCCAGACGAATTCCAGGTACTTCATCAGGGAATGCGAATCGCCGGCGACGTTGGGCTGCAAAGTGGTGGGAATACGGGAAGCACTGTAGTCGTTGCCAATGGAAGTTCCGACCAACTCACCGTAAAGGTGACTGCCCCGCTGC
The DNA here is from genome assembly GCA_041741715.1 of Pirellulaceae bacterium. Taxonomy (GTDB): domain Bacteria; phylum Planctomycetota; class Planctomycetia; order Pirellulales; family Pirellulaceae; genus Aureliella. The sequence continues at coordinate 52,434 of JBGSJT010000068.1, forward strand.
AAGGAACTGCGTGGAATTTTACCGTGGAAGTGCTGCCATTTGAATTGAACGTCTCAGGACAGTTGGGTGATGTCTTCAAAGTCGACATTGTCAAGCAGTTGCTAGCAGCGGGGGTCTCGCTAGCTGATGCCGACTTCACGGCGGACGGCTTTGCCTTGTCGAGCCTGACGAACAACCGTGGAAAGATTGCCGAGATCGACAGCTATCAAGATGAGCTCAAGAAAGGCGTGTTGTACTGGGTGCCAAAAGTCAGCGGTACGATACTCGATTATGCTGCAGCCCGTAGCGACGTCGGCATCGGGGAAAGCGAATTGACCGTCACCAACAACGGTCATGAATTCAAGATTAAGTTGAATGTCAGTAAGGGTGCGTCGACCAGCGGCGATAACGCGGTGACGTTTGGCAATAAGAAATTGGATGTTTACCGACAGCAGCAGCGATTGTCCTACCTGGGATTCCCAGGTGCCTCGGGCACAGCCTTAGGTATTGATGGAGCGGAAGGGACGAATACGAACTGGGCACGAAAGATGTTCAGCGTTGCGACCAACCCCAACGCCGTTCGGCCGAGGGTCACTAGTACGGGCACGCAGTACTTCAAAGACAATATCAACAGCCCTAACGCGCCTGTTTGGAACAATGTCGACAACGTTCAAGGCGTTGACATTGTTTCTGCGCGTGAGTATGGAATCCACACCACTGGAAAGGTGTTTACTGATGCAGCGGCCGCGTTTGGACCAACTATTATCAGCACCGGCGCTTCGCGTGCAAATGGTACTGCACCCCCTAGTAGCTCACACGATGCTGGTCGTGGAATTGATATCGATAACATCCCGAGTGCCTACCTTTTTCAAACCGTCGGATTCACCGGGGTACCTGCGGGCTATGTGAAGGCGCCAGGCCCGGCCGGCAGCATTGTCGTACGGAGCGGGGCCTCGTACGCAGTCGGTAATACATCGAGTGCAGCTGATCGTGCCAATGGATTGCGTACCGCGACACTTGCCGGAAGTTCCCCGGCAACATTAGCCAATACTCTCGAATCACTGGGTCTTTTGGTGTATTCGCAGCCGGAAGCCGATGCCAGGAGTATGCTCGAGGCGTTCACGGGGGCCGGTGTCATTAGTGCGCTCTACAACGATCCACGCTTCTTAGGGGAGGTAATCAACGGGGTTGAGATCCGATTCTACTCAGGCCACTTTAATCACATGCATTTCAACATTCCGAATCCGATCACTGCGGGACCCCCAGCAAATCTGATTACGAATCTGGACGCGTCTCCGCTGCTGGTTAGCCTCGCAACAGCGGTCAGCGGAGCGATCGACCTCGGGAAATTGGAAGCCAGCGCGTCGGTATCCAGTTCGCTGGACGCAGCGAATACCGAGCGTGTGTACCGGTTTGAGATCGGCGATGTTTCGAGTGACTATCCGGAACGCGAATATTTCGATACGCCGCGTGACTTGACGTCGATTCTGAGTTCGCTATCCGCGGATGCTGATCTACAGATACTCGAAGACCTGAACGATAACGGCACCTTCGAGGACGACGAAGTGCTGTACGACTCGACCAATCCGGGGGTTACAAACGAATCGATCGACGCCATGCAACTGCCCAGCGGCGAATACTATGTTCGAGTGCTCGGCAAAGGCAACGCGACGAATTTCGATCTTTCACTCTCCCTCGCCGCACTTCCTGTTCCCGTAGACGGTGCTGGAAATTCTCTTGCCACGGGCAACGACTTGGGCCTAGTGAGTGGCACGGTAAACGTTAGTGACTTCATTGGCGAAGTCGACACCGACGACTACTACCGCTTCGAGCTAGGTGCAACGAGCGACGTAGAGCTTTCGCTGACCGGGCTCAACTTGGGCGACGTTTCGCTGGTAATTGGCCAGGACGGCAATGGTGATGGCAATCTCGACGCGGGCGAGTGGCTTGCCATTTCGGACAACGAGGGGACGGATGCTGAGCTTGTGCGGCTGGCGTTCTTGCCTGCCGGCGAGTATTTCATTGGTATTAGTCGCGTCAGTGGTAATTCCGACTACGACTTGGCCGTGACCACTACAGCGTCAACGGTACCGAGCGATCCGGCGGGCAACAATCCCGCAACGGCGCTGGACCTCGGCGCTCTTACTTCGTCCGTGACCGTCAATGGGTTTGTGGGCGACGTGGATCCAGTTGACGTCTACAGATTCTCACTTTCCAGCACTGTTGGGCTCCAAGCGACATTGACCGCGCTTGCCGCTGATGCCGATATCGCACTTTACAAAGATATAAATGGCAACGGCGTGTTGGACGACGACGAACTGCTGGCAAGTTCCGACAACAGCGATGTGGATAACGAGCATTTCGCGCTTGCTGGTTTGGCCGCGGGCGAGTATTTCCTCGTGGTGCAACAGTATGAAGGTAATACCACCTACGAATTGAATTTGAGCTCCTCGATTGCTACCGGTGCCGACCTGGCGGTGATGCAGCAGGTGGTCACGCCGACTCCCAACCTCGGCCAACAATTTTCGTACACCGTCTCTGTCACTAATCATGGTCCAGACGCCGCATCGAATGTGGTGCTTACAGAAATCCTGCCAGCAGGACTTACTTTTGTCCGCGCTACCGGACAAAACGCCAACGTCAGATTCACGGGGTCGTCGATTATCGCATCGCTAGCAAGCCTTCCCAGCGGCGCGAGCGAGCAAGTTACGATTACGGCGCGTTCGTTCAACACAGGCGACCTAATTGGATCGTTGCGAGTCACGTCCAGCACTACCGACTACGACCCTTCGAACGACTCGATAGTGCAGGCAATTTTTGTCAGCCCCATCGTGTCGCCCGACGCCGATTTGGAGCTGTCGCAGTCGGTTAGCAACGATAATCCGCTGGTTGGCGATCGGATAACCATCACGCTCAACCTATTTAACAGAGGGCCAGGCACTGCAACTGTGATTCGTGTTGGCGACCTGCTCCCCGCAGGATTAAGCTACGTTTCGTCTAGTGCAACGTTGGGCAGCTACGCACCAGCAACCGGCGTGTGGACCGTGGGTAACATGCCACCAAACGTGTCGGTCCAATTGCGCATTGTGGCGGAAGTAACTGCAGGAACGACGATCGTCAATACGGCCGAAGTCATCGCGGTTGACGAATCTGATCCTGATTCGACGCCTAACAATAATGATCCGTCAGAGGACGACCAAACTTCGGTCACTATAACTGTTGGATCGCAAATCGTTCCAATTGAAATCGACATACAAACTGACAATGTTGCCGTTGACAACGCTAGTTTGAATAGGAACGGACTAATCGCAGTTACCATTCACAGCACTGCTGACTTCAACGCCATGAACGTTGCGGTGAACACAGTCTTTTTAGGGGGGGCGTCTGCGGTTTACACTTCTTTCGAAGACGTCGATGGAGACGGAGACTTAGACTTGGTTGCGCGCTTCCGCTCGCGAGACCTTGGCCTTCAAGCGCTGTACGGAGATCTGCTTGCGGACGCCGATCAAAATATTGATGGGAGACTGGATCTGGGGGTTTCTTCGCGTCAAAGGGCCACGCTGTCGCTGACCGCTAAAACATTTGACGGAGCACGGTTGGAAGGTTTCGACGATATCAGTCTTTTCATGTTTGGAAACGCATTCTGGCAATTGATCGATGAATTAGCGAGGGCCAACAGAATTTAGAATCCTTCAGTCGCGAGCTATTCCAAGCATTGGAAGGTAGGGCGACCTCAAGTTTATCGCTGAGTCCAAGAACACAAAGGGTTCTGCCTGAAAGTCACTTGATTCGCCGTAAGTGGCCGTAATCGATTGTGGCGTAGTGGGTTAGCCAGGTGATAGTAACTATTACCTGGACGTGTGGGCATAACATCGGCATCTGGCGATGGATCAAGAATTATTCTAATTGCAGGGCATTATCGCATGGGATATGAAGGAAAGGCGATCGGTCAACTAGTTCTATTGCAACGCTCTGGCGGCTGACCAATAGGGGATCAGACGGCAGGGATGTAGTGGACTCGAATGAGATCGGCTGTTGATGAAGGTCTTATGCTCGCCAGGAGGGTTTTTCTGGTAAGCGAGGTAGCCGTGTTATGATCCCGCCGATGAATGATCGGAGGTGATCGGGTGTCCGCCGCTTAGTGTTTGCGCCACGGAAGAATGCCAAAAATTATCCAAGGTTGCTGCAGATCTTTGGCGCCCTGACTAGAATGAGTAACGGCACGGAAGGTGGTTGGTTGTCAAGAAGATCGAGGTAGTAGGCAACGAACATTTGCATTTGAGGGGAACGCAGTATATGAAACGAATATGGATCGCGAGCCTGTTTGCGCTGTGGTTGATCGGCGGAACAGTTCGCGCGGATGTCATTTTTCAATTGGGCAATGTTCAAGTAAATCCTGGAGGGACGGCTACGGTGGGTGTGTTCGTCAGCGGTTCCGTTGGCGAGAGCCTCGAAGCGTATGATTTGCCTATCGATATTGGGGGTAATGGTTTCGGTCTGATGCCTGGAATTGTGAGCTACAGCGTGATTAGCCAACAGACGTTTTCGACGGTCGCTACCAATTTCCCTGAGCCGCCTGGCATGTTTACAAAAAATTTCGAGGCGGTCTTCTCCGATGCTGGACAGCCTATTGCGTTGTCGAGCACACAGCGAAGGTTGTTCGATTTGCTGGTTGTGACCGACGGAACCTTTTCCGGGACGACGCCCTTGTCGATTTTTTCGTCAACTGATCAAAATCCAGCGGTATTAAAGAGACTTAGCGTTGTATCGTCCCTGCCTGCAGTTACAGGTTCTCAGCGGACTTATTTTGTAGCGGGAACAGCCGAAGCAGGGCGAACATTGACTCTATTGCCAGGGTCGATTACTGCCGTTCCCGAACCGGCATCACTGGCGGTGCTAGGAGCGCTGCTAGGCGTAGTTGGATTGCGGCAGCGGCGGCGTAGAGAGCGGGGTAGAGTGGCGTAGAGTGGCGTAGGACGCAGAGGGGGTATGGTAGAGGGGCAAGGGCTAGTTCAATAGTCGCACTCGGCAAGAGCGACCCACTCATTTAGTGTTTGGCGATGGTGAGTTTCTTTAGTTTTTTTCTGTCCTAGCTATCAACACAGTGATGGACTTCGCTATCATAGTTGCCTTGCCGAAGTTCGCGTTTTATCTCTTCTATGCGGTTTGCACGCTGGTTCGTAGGCCGACTCTACGTCGTTGATTCTTTGTCGATCACTGACGGAGTTGGCTCAGGGAAGTACTCTTTCATGGCTCGTCGTGATCGCGGATTGTCCGCACCTCGCAATTGGATTCGACGAAAACAGCTTGGCTTTGAAACGCTCGAAGCCCGCTTGCCGCTGGCGGCGGATATTGCCGGTGACGCGGGGTTACGGCCTGCAACGAATTACGAACCACCGCCATCGGCTGTCTACGCGCCTGACACCGATCCCAGCATTTTGCAACTTCGGCCTGACGCGCTGATCGCAAATAGCAACGGTGAAAGAACTTCAAATTTTCAATTCAGTGACAACAGTCGCTGGAGCGTGACGGCGACCAACGGCGGCGGATTAACGCAGGGTGATCCAACCACGATCACCTGGAGTATCGTGCCAAACGGAACGGCGGTCGCCGGCTTCAACGGCGAGCCATCGTCGCCGAGCAATTTGGTTACCTTCCTGGGGGGCATCTACGGACAGACAACGGCCGACGCGAACTATACCGATGAACCCTGGTTCCACTTATTCGAAAGTTACTTCAATCGCTGGTCGGCCCTGTCGGGGGTGACTTTTGTGTACGAGCCCAATGATGATGGAGTGGCGCTGTCTTCTTTCAGCGCAGGACTGCTTGGCGTGCGAGGAGATATGCGCATCAGCGGGCACTTCATCGATGGCAATTCAAATGTGTTGGCCTATAACTTCTTCCCCAATTCGGGCGACATGGTGATCGATACGGGCGACGCGAACTTCTTTGGCAACACGACGAATAACTCGCGAGCTTTGCGCAATGTGCTGGCACACGAGAATGGACATGGACTAGGATTAGAACATGTTTGTCCAGTGGTTTCAGGTGCCAATGGTCGCTTGATGGAGCCGTTTATTAATTTGAGTATTGATGGTCCCCAGTTCGACGACATATTGGCAATGCAGCGAGGCTACGGCGATGTGCTGGAAAAAAACGGAGGGAATAACACCGCCACGACAGCTACGCCTTTGGGTGCGCTATTAGGGGGACAGACGATCGTACGGGGGGCTGATGCGGCTGACATTCAAGTCGCTCCTGCAGAGGTTGATTTCGTTAGCATCGATGACGATAGCGATGTCGACTATTTCCGCATTACAGTTGGTAGTGGCCTGGGAGCAAACATCCAATTAACGCCGCTTGGTGCGACCTATCTTTCGGGCCCGCAAAACGCCAACGGAAGTTGTTCATCGGGAACCTCGTTTAATGCGTCAATGCAAAGCGATTTGACATTGCAGTTGATCGGTCCCGATGGCAGTACTGTACTGAAGACATCAAATACGGGAGGGTTGGGGGTAGCGGAGTCGATTAGCAGTGGACTATTGACGCCGGGGACTTACTACGTTCGCGTAACTGGGAGTGCCAATGCGGCGCAGATCTATCGGCTGAGTATCGCAGGCGAGCAAACGACGGGCGTTACGATTGAAGAGACCGATGGTGGAACCACGCTCTACGAAAATGGTGCCGTCGACACGTACCGCTTGAGCTTGGCAAGCTCTCCTGTGGGGACGTTACAGATTACGGTGACGGCTGATTCACAAAGTGTCGTTAGTACCAACGGAGTGAATTTTTCCAGCACAGCCGTATTGAACTTTAGTAACACTGTTCCACAGACAATTACCGTTCGCGCCGTAAACGATACTCTTAGTGAAGGAGCCCACACGTCACTTTTGACCCATGCGATCACGGCCACGAATGATCCAGTGAGCTATCCACTGAACTTGCTCATTCCGGCGTTGACGGTAAACGTAGTCGACGACGAATTGGCCCCCTTCGTTCGCCGCGCTAATCTGGGAGGCTTGATCGCGACTAGCCACAATAACTCGGGTGTACTGACTGGGCCGTCCGATCATATCGATTTTACGGTGTTACTATCGAACGGGCAAACCATTGCGGCATCGGCTACTGCCATGAGTGGCGCAACATTGAGTTTAACTTTGTTGAATGTAACGAACCCATTTACGGCAACCAGCGCGGGTGCTGCCGCCGTTTTGCCGACCACGCCCATCGTCTCTACGGGACTATACCGACTGCGTGTTACAGCGAACGCTGCGACCCCGTTTAATCTCCGTGCCACATTAAACGCAAGCGTTGAAGTGGTCGACACTTCGGCCGCCAATAAATTGAATCTGGGGCCTTCTGCAGTTCGCGTGTCGCCGGGAACGGAACGATTGGCCGTGATTGGAACATCAACTCCGACGTCCATTCCACTGCAATTCGCGACGTCGAGCAACCCTAGTCTGTTTGTCGATATTGCGGGAACTGGCGCACCGCTTAATTTGGACGATGACGGTGTTGCTTTTCTCTCCAGTACTGTTGGTAATTCGCTGTTCCCGGCTGGTACGTTCACGGTAAGCAATAACGGCGGCATGGTAACAGGGAATTTGCCGCAACTTGACTTCAATAACGTAGTGCTCCCAACCAATCAGTTCAACACTGCGCTACTCCCTTTTTGGGATGACTTGGATGCAACCACTGGTAATGTGTATTGGGAGCAGCGGAGCATCGGCGGTAAAAATGCGTTGGTCGTGCAGTGGGACAACCGCCCGCACTATGGCAACTTTGCAACGGGCACGGTGACGTTTCAAGCCCAAGTGTTCGCCAGCGGGCCGGTGCTAGCGAGGTTTGTCTACAAGGACGTAGATTTTGGCAACGCCCAATTCAATTCAGGCATATCGGCAACGATCGGTTATCAGTCGTCCAGCACGTCCGCGTTGGCCTACAGTTTCAATGCCGCGTCGGTCAACAATGGCACGGTGCTCGAATTGCTAGCGCCTGTTGTGCCGGATGAGGACATATTTGAGTTGGACTTGAGCGACCAAGTTGGAAAACCAATCGACATCGTGCTCACCGGATTGGCGGGTGATTTTAGTGGTCAAATCCTAGAGTTGTTGGCCCCTGATGGCGCGACAGTTTTGGCGACTGGATCGTCGCAGCCGCTGAAAACGGGAGACGTTGCGTCGAATCTCGATGTGGCCATTGCCAACTTCGTCATCCCGTCAGCGGGCAAATATATGGTTCGAGTTTCCAGTGAGCAGGCCGGAACGTACGGCTTAGTTGTTGCCAAGTCACTGACGCTTGACATCGAGCCTAACAACTTACCAACTTCGAAATTGAGAGTCGTCACCAATACGCATCGAACCCTTGGCTATCTGGCATCTACTAGCGATAGCGACGACAGGTATCACATAAGTTTGCAGCAAGGACAGACGATCAGCCTGGCGTCGGGAACTCCGTTTTCTTTGCTGTCAGCGACTCCGCTAAATGACCTAAATCCAGAGTTGTCAGTGATAGCCGCGGATGGACAGACGGTACTGGCCAGCGATCAAGATTCGGACATTGATGGTAAGAACGCGTTCCTGTTGTTTGTGGCTCCCAGCACGGGGCTGTATACGATCCGAGTTGCCGCGACCTCAGGAAGTGGCGAGTATACGTTGGCGATTGGGCCAGGTGTTGCAATCGATGATCTCTATGTAAATTCGACCACATGGATGCCGGTCTTTCGCGACTATATCGATGGAGGTTTCAATGACGATCAAGCCTTCGGGTTTCGCGTGACCAATTGCTCCAAGGAATCTATTCCATGGCGGGGACTTGATGAAATTAAACTACGATTTAATAGCGATGTAGGGGCTTCGCTGAGCGTAGATGATTTTAGCTTGACCGGTCAGTACGGCTGGGATTCACACTTTGTTCCCGGTGTCGTACCCTCGATTGCAGGGGTTGCTTGGGATGCGGACAGCTACACTGCCACTCTTCAACTCAGTGTGCCCCTGGGTCCCAATATAGTTCATGTGACAGCGTTAGCAGCGGGTATACAGAATAGCGACGGCTGGTTACTGTCAGGTGACCAGACGTTTACGTTTTTTGTGCTTGAGGGAGATGCCGTCGATTCGCACGTTGTGTTGAATGGACAGTATAACGTCAATGGAGAAGATTGGACGTTTATCCGCTATCACCTCAGTTCTCAACTGATCGATCTGCCAGGCATTTCTCCCATTGACGGCCAGTACTTCGGCTACGACTTGCGAGCCGATATGAACGGAGACGGTCTCGTCAATGGAGTTGATTCCCTCGTCGTCCGCGATCGATGGGGTTGGTTCGTCGTCGACCTATTGCCCCCGCCTAGCGTTACGCTTGAACCCATATATTCGAGTCCCTTGGAGGGGGGCAGCAAAAAAGTTTACTCCCTGTCGTCCGGACTTGACGAACGTCGGCGATTGTCTTTGGTTTTCAGATCGCAACCCAGGTTGATATCTACTGCCGCGTCTCAGCTGGCCCGCCCAAATAGCGAAAGCCGAGGGAGTAGCGAAAGCCGAGGGAGCGAGAAAGATAAACTTGTGCCAGATTTAAAAACGGTCTTCCTAAGCGTATTAGCTTCGCTCAAAAAAGGATAGTTCTCGCTGATCGCCGGCTTAGTTTCGGTGCAACTCACCCTCCCACCGTAAGTTACGTCGTATTCGGCGTAACTTACGGTGGGAGGGTCGGAGCCTAAGCGACGGGGAGGGAAGTTCCAGCAAAGTCCCCCTCTCCGCTCGCCGACCAACTTCGTCGGTGCCCCTCGCGACTCTCCCCGTGAGAGTTAGCCATACTGGCGATCAGCGAGAAGTGTCCAAAAAAGGCCACTTTGTGGCCGACCAGTCATGATCCCACCAATGCAAGATCGGCAGTGATCGAGGAACTTGGAACCTGGAACTTGGAACCTGGAACCTGGAACCTGACACCTGGAACTATCCCCATCAAACCTTACCTCAACCGTTCAACGGCACTCATCAAAATGCGGCGGTAGGTGGCGCGATCGTCAGGATTGGTGGGGACGAAGCCGGCGACAAAGAGACTCAAACTGGCGGTGTTGGGCTGAGGACGTAGCGCAGCGCTAATGTTGGCCATCGTCCACTCGCTGGTTATCTCGGCGGAACGGGCGAGCGGCTCGTTGGGACTGCCTGCGGAAGTGCGGTCGGGTATCCAAGTGGCGTAGAGCAAATACGATGGTCCAACCAAGGGATCCTTGATCACCATTTCGTCCACAAGTATCCCAGGGTGATCAAGGCCGCTACTCGACTCGATCGACTGGCGTGGCTCAACTACTTCACTGCCGTCGCTGATCCAAAGTCGCTCGCGGGGATAAAAACCACGAAAGGGTAGGGCGAGGGACAATTGCAGGGTGTTCTTCTCGAAGGCATACGTCCAACGAGCGGTCTGCGAGCCCAATGTGGCCGTCCCGGGTGTCGCTTGGATGTCGAAATCGACTAGCTTCATCCCTTGTAGGTCAACGGGGAGAGCTGTGGGGGCAATGCGCTTCTCAATTTCGACTGACGACAATTGTGGTTCGAACAGGAATCGCGGTGCACTGGCCGCACCTCCAGGGGCCGCAAGTCGATAGGCCGCGAGCGCACCACCGCTCAACAATAGCACGGCCAGCAAACTCAATGTGATCGAAGTGGGACGCAATCTCCAAGCGGGAAGCCTGGACGAGTCCTTGCCGGAGACCTCCGATGGTTTTCGTTTGCGCAGTGGATCGCGATCGGGAAACAAAACGACGGAATTGAACAATTTGTGCCAAGCCCCGACGCCTTCAGAAAAGGCAATGAAGGGAGAGACGAATACGCGCAATCCACGCTGAAACAACCACACGGAGAGCAGAGCGGCGACGAGCGTCAATAATTGTGCAATCCACAGCCGATAGCCGATGAGCAGATAGATCTGAAAATTCTCCGACAGCACACTTGCGACCACAATCAAACCTGTCGTCGCTCCCCAAGCCCACAGTGGAACGCTCGCCACAGTCACGAGGCTTAATAGCAAACTAGGCCTGGTCAGTAAGCACAACAGCACGCTTAGAGCAAACAGCAAGTAGGGGTTCCCCAGCCCGCGACACAAGGCCGAGACGTCTAGCCGCCCGGAACGCAATTCCAATGCGTCTTCCTGAGGCATCTGTGGAATGCTCAGTAAATCAAGCACGTGGCTGGACGCTTGGGTCACGCTGCCAGCAAAACTATGCAGGCGATCGGTAGCGTCGCTCAATGGCAACACCAATAGAGCAACCAGGGGTAGTCCCCAACCAATCACTCGTGGCCAGGGCGTTCCACGAAAACGGGCCAGTGACCATGCCATCCAGACTACCGTCAGCGCCGCCATCCCGACCCAAGCTGAAATGAGCCAGCCAGCCAGTACCGCTAACAGCCCCCCCAGCACCCACAAACCTAAACTGAATTGCCAGCGAGCCCCCATCAGCTCTCCCGACCTCTCACCGCGCCACAGCGTAATGGCTAGTGGCGCTACGATCAGCACTGGAAAAAAACGATAGTCGGTGCGAAACCAAAAGTCGGCAGCATAGATCAATACCCACGGGAGCAAGCAAAGGCCAGCCAGAACTAGCAGCCAATCCGATCGATCGCGCAGCCATCCCATGCGAGGTAGATCTGTTTCCGTCGGTGCATTCATAAGTTACTTACTTAGTCGTCGTACGTAAGCGTTGTTCGTAAGCGTTGTTCGGGAGATAAGGGTCGAATCATAAACGTAGCTGCCGTCGCCAGACGGCAGGGAGTCGACGTTCTGGCGAACGTGGCTACGACTGTCAACGTTCTGGCGAACGTAGCTACGACTGTCAACGTTCTGGCGAACGTGGCTACGACTGTCAACGTTCTGGCGAACGTGGCTACGACTGTTATTTCTCGTAGCGTTGACTAGCCTCTAGCCTCTAGCTTTTAAACTTTCCAACTCGGCGTCGACCATCTGCTCGACCAACTGTTGAAACGTCAACTGAGGACGCCAGTCGATCGTGGACTGTGCCAAGCGTGAATCGCCGAGCAAGGTTTGAGGATCGGCCTTACGCAAAAAACGGGGATCAAATTCAACGTAGTCTTGCCAGACTAATCCAACATGCGCGAAGGCCATATCGAGCCAGTCCCGGACGAGATGCAAGTTTCCGGTAGCGAGTACCAGATCGACCGGTTTTTCCAGTTGTAACATCCGCCAGAACGCATCGACGAAATCGGGTGCATAGCCCCAGTCGCGTTGGGCATCGACGCTCCCCATCGTCAATTTCTTGTCCAACCCGAGTTTGATCCGGGCCGCAGCCCGAGTGATTTTGCGTGTCACGAATGACTCGCCTCGCCGGGGCGATTCGTGGTTGAAACAAATCGCGTTGCAAGCGAACAATCCAAAGCTGTCGCGATAGACGCGGACCATGTCGACTGCAAAAGCCTTAGCGACGCCGTAGGGTGTTACCGGACGCAGCGGCGTCTGCTCGTTCTGTGGACTCGTCGTCGGCATCCCGAAAATCTCGCTGCTGCCGACGTGCAAAAACCTCGGCGAAGGGTCGCAGTCACGCAATATCTCCAACAACTTCAGCGTCCCCATGGCGGTGAATTGACAGGTCGACTCAGGGACTTCGAAACTCACCGCCACGTGCGACTGGCCCGCCAAATGATAAACTTCTTCAGGTCGGATCTTCACGAGTAGACGGCGGATCGTCGTCACGTCGTCCAAGTCCGAGTAATGGAGGTGCAACCGCTTTTGGTAAATCTCCGCATTGCGTGTCAATTCATCGATACGGGTACGAGCCATACTGCTACTACGGCGAACAATCCCATGCACGTCGTACCCCTTAGAGAGCAGCAGATCGGTCAAATAGCTGCCATCCTGCCCCGTAATCCCAGTAATCAACGCGCGTTTGAGGTCCGACATAAGCTTCGACAGATCATCCGTTAGAGTTAGAAGTGGCTAGTGGCTAGTGGCTAGTGGCTAGTGGTAAGTGGTAAGTGGTAAGTGGTAAGTGGCTAGTGGCTAGTGGTAAGTGGTAAGTGGTAAGTGGATCGGTCCTGCCGGGTACGACTTAGGTACGGTCAGTTCTTATATCGCGAAGCGATGGCAGGTGATAACCTAATAGGCCGTACGTTTTACCAAAGCGAGCCGTTCGGCGCAATGCCAGACTGCGAAATCCCCAAATTGGGCCATCCGTATTTCGTGCGATCGGTTAGAATGGGGTCAGCCGTACTGGATACTAGCCGCTACTGGACACTAGGCAACCAATCGTGAACCTCAGGCGCTAGCCTTGGGTGATGCGAATGGTAGTGAGTTAGCCCTGGTTCCCAGGCTCTGCCTGAGAACCCACTGCCTTGCAGGCTCCGCCTGATGGTACCTAGCAGACGAGGCGGAGCCTCCGGTGCAGTGCGTTCCCAGGCAGAGCCTGGGAACGAGCGTTTTCGATTAATGGAAAATTAAGAGAGCCCCGCCTCAGGCGGTCAAATGTTATGGAACAAGAAGCAACGGCGCCAGTTCAGTCGACTTGGCAATGGGATTTACTGGTCGGGTTCCTCCCGCTGTTGGCGCTTTCACCAATGTTGCTCTATCAAGTGGCCACACTCTCGGGCCGCGACCACATGCTGTTCTTCCCACTCGCGATCGGAGTGCTGGCACTGCTTGTCGCCTGGCAACTCCCCCGGGCCAGAATGTCGAGCGATTCGGTTCGGATGTGGTGCGCAGTATCGCTGCTGGTCATCGCCGCACTGGTCTACGCTTATGGGGTCTGGATTTTTTCACCCTGGCTGGCCCATGTGGCACTGATCTTGGTCTTTGTGGCGTGGGGCTTGGGACGCCTGGGGAACAAGCACTGGGGGGGGGTGGTCGGATTAGCTTCGCTGCTGGCTATCACTCTACCACTCCCCTGGGATTGGGACTTGGGCCTCTCCAACTGGTTGCAAACTTCGGCCGCGTGGTGCTCGGCCAAGGCGCTGGACGCACTGGCGATCCCCTGTCTACAGAACGGTAGCCTGGTTGAAACGCGTGATCTGCAATTGGTCGCCGACGAAGTTTGCGGTGGCGTGGCGAGTCTCTACGCTTTTGCCGCGTTTGCAATCGCCATCTCGCTCATGCAGCACACCAGCTTTATTGTCGCGCTGAAGACGCTCGTACTGGTTCCACTTTGGACGCTGCTCGGGCATTTCCTCAAAATATTCGGGATTTTGACGATCCAGGAAATTTGGGGACGCGATTTCTCCAGCGGCTGGGACTTTCGCGTTTTAGAAATCTGCACGGGGCTGGTCGTGTTGCTCCTGATTTGGTCGACCAGTCGCTTTCTGCAGCGGGTGTTCGACCCCATTCCAGTCGCCGATGCGGAGTTTGGCCCTGTCTTCTCGGGACTCAACAAACTCTTTTGCTGGCCGCAGCCCGATCCCTTTGAAGAGCTGGAACCGGCCGACGAATACGAGAGGCAGAGATTCCGTAAACGCAAGCAAGAGAGACTGGCTCAACACGCAGTCCGCGCCCCGTTTCTGTGGAGCCGCCATATAACCGCCACTTGGATCGTCCGCGCCGCCACCGCAGTCCTGCTCCTGTGTGCCGCGCTACCGATCATCGGTTTAGCCAAACAGGGCTTCAGCCAACTTAATTTCGGCCGACCCGTGTTGTCCAAGGGCCAAGTAGAAGGGCTGGGGAGTAAAGATTCGCTCCCTGCCGTGTTGGAAGGGGGCTGGCAACAGCGCGGCTTCCAATTCGTGCAACGCAATCCGCGTAGCCGCCAAGGTGAATTCAGCCTGATGTGGCGCTATGGTTTGGAGGAAAGACAATTTGACGCCTCTCTTGACCTACCATTCCTGGGATGGAACGATCCGGCAAGCGAACTCGAACTGCAAGGCTGGAAAGTGGAGCGGTCGCTGATCCAGTGGGAAGATGGCTGGCCCTGGACCGAAAGTGAACTGGAGAATGAACTGGGGGGAAAAGCGATTATTTTCCACTCGCTTCTAACTCGTGGCGGCGAGCCCTACACCAACATCCCCGTGCAACTTCGTGACGAACTGTCGCTCGACTCTGAGGAAAGTGCCGAGCAACAAAGTCCCGAGATCGCGCAACAAACCGCCACCACCGTCACCTACCAGGTTCAATTATTCAGCGAATCCGGAGTCGATCTTTCCGCCACCGATCGCCAAGATTTACAAAAGCAATTCTTGCTGCTCCGCAAAACAGCCCTGCAACGCATCAAGGAGTAAGTGAGTAGAACAATTGTCGCAATTGTTTCACTCGTAGCTGCGGTCGCCAGACCGCAAGAAGTAGCTGCGGTCGCCAGACCGCAAGGAGTAGCTGCGGTCGCCAGACCGCAAGAAGTAGCTGCGGTCGCCAGACCGCAAGAAGTAGCTGCGGTCGCCAGACCGCAAGAAGTAGCTGCGGTCGCCAGACCGCAAGAAGTAGCTGCGGTCGCCAGACCGCAAGAAGTCGACGATCTGGCGAACGTAGCTACGACGGTCGACGATCTGGCGAACGTAGCTACGACGGTCGACGTTCTGGCGAACGTAGCTACGACGAGTTATAAAGAACATTTAAGGTTAACCAATCGGGTGTAGCTAATGGATTCGGAATCGCAGGAAAACGCTTGGGAGACCGCACTAACATTGCTCTTCCGCCCACGACTACTGTTGCAAGGAGTCGTCGAGTATGGGTTGGCGTGGAGCTTCACCCGCGGTTGGTGGCGATTGCTGCTGATCCATTTCCTGACGCTCGCGCTACTGCTGTGTGGCGCGGGATTGGTCGCCTACGGCGTCTCGCTCAGCCGCAGAACGCTGGTGGAACGCTACGGCGAATTGGTCGCAGCAGAGCTCCCGGAAGCCCTACGGCAACTGGACGAAGATTCGCCGACGGTTGCCAGCGGAAAAGAGAAAACTGCGGAAGCAGATTCTGCGTCCGTGTCAGAGGGAGAGCCACAAGACAGCTCACCGAAAATCACTCAAGATAAACCTGCCGAGAAGGTGGTCAGCCAATATGGGGAATTGCTACTGCGGCGACTGTTGCAACTCCAAGATTCTAACTCGCGGATCATCTACCTTGTCGCGGGACAGTTGGCGCGCCAGGATCGAGTGGGGCAATCCAGACAATTGATGCGTCGCATTGCCTCCGAAGATAGCGCGGGTTTCCCCCCTGCGCACGCTTGGTTGGCCATTGACCAATTGCGTGGCGGAGCACCCCGCTCCCAAGAGGATCGCGACCGCTTGATTCACGACTTAGGCTTAGCCACTCGATGGGCTGGCTGTCCGGCTGGCTTGATTGCCCTCTACGCAGAACTACTAGAGGCGCAGGGGAAAACCAACGAAGCCATGGCGATGCTGGAGCGAGCTGGCGCGAAAGAATCCACCTTGCTCGCCAACTTGAAAATCGCCGAGATTGCCATCAAACACGATCAGCAGGGAAGACTTGATCGCGCTGCCGAGGCGATCGGGCAAGAGATTACCGCACTCCGAGATTCGGGAAAACTAGCGGCGAGTGATCTGGCAGTGCAGGCCAATCTATACCTGATTTTGAACGAACCTCAATTGGCCCGCGAGTCAGCCCAGGAGGGATTGGGGAAGAAGCCCGGCGACCCTCAGCTCTTGCGATTGCTCTCCGAATCGTACCGGCTCGGATATCTGCAGTCGGTCAGGCGCGAGGGTGGCCAAACTCAAGTCAATCTCTCGTTGTTGGACGCTGCCCTGAAGGCCGATCCCACCAATCCTGGCGTTGGGACCGAGATAGCTCGACTGATCAACCTTGGCCAGGAAGCGCCCCCCGAATTGCAAGCGGCTTTGGAACAACAGTTAGCGGCGGGTCGATCGACTGCGTTGACCCATGTACTGTTGGCTAATCGTGCATTGATCGCCAACGATTTAGTCGCAGCCGAACCTCATCTTGAGTTAGCATTGCGACAAGCCCCCAACAATCCCACGATCATGAACAATTTGGGATTGGTTCTTGCCCGCACCAAACCTGAGCAGATGGAGCGCGCCATAGAAATGGTGACAGGTGCCTGTCGGATCGCCCCGACCAATGGTCAATTCCGCGATACGCTTGGCGAGATACGCAGCTTGTCAGGCGACCAGCTCGGAGCAGTTGAAGCCTATGAAGCCGCCATTGGTCTTGAACCCAATCTCGTTTCCGCGCGCAAGAAACTTACGGAGCTTTACAGCCAACTTGGCATGTCCGACATGGCCGCCGTCCAGCAGCGCGAACTAGAGAAGCTGCTTCACCCCCAACAGCCCCCCGACGATTCTCCATCCCCCGACAACTCTCCATCCCCCGAAAACTTGAATTAGGGCGAGCGGCCCGCTCAATTCGCATTTAGGGCCAACGGCCCGGTCAATTCGCATTTAGGGCCAACGGCCCGGTCGATTCTCTAGCCCCGGCTGAAGGCCGGGGAAACGGCCCCTCAACGTCCCCCCAGGGCCAACGGCCCGACCGATTCACCATCGTCACGGTCAAATTTCGCTCAACACCATCCGACGATAATGACTTCACCATGGCGTCAATTTCTCGGCTTATCGTCGAGCTTCAATCCCATGCGTATCGTTCATCAATAACCACTCCATGCCGCTCGCAAATCTTTCGGTACTCTTGTTGAAACGTAATTTTCGCGTGCCGCTCATCCTGTTTCTTGATGTACTCGACAACACGCGGCGCACCGGAATGGCTTACGGAGAACGCTCCGTAACCCGCCTGCCACGCAAACAATCCCGTACCTTTGTCGACATCCTTGGCCCACTTCG
Organism: Pirellulaceae bacterium; assembly: GCA_041741715.1. GTDB lineage: Bacteria > Planctomycetota > Planctomycetia > Pirellulales > Pirellulaceae > Aureliella. Next base: position 70,142 of record JBGSJT010000068.1, read on the forward strand.
ACGTTTCCGTTTTTATGTGCTCTACTAATTTGGCGATCGTAATTGTCCGGGACAATCCAATCAACAAATGGACGTGGTCGTCCCAACCGCCAACGGTTGCCACGACACATTTATTTTCGTGAACATTGTGGGCCAACATTTTGAACATTTGTTCGCGGAAATCCGGGTCGCGCAGGAAGGTTCGACGATCCTTCGTTGAAAAGATGACATGCAACCAGACTTGTGCCAGTGATTGGGACATGGATAGGTCTCCACACACAGAGAATCGGGGAGGGTACGTCCGCGTAGTTTACCGCGCCCAACATTGGTGGTGGGCGAGCAAAAATGCGAATCCGCCGGGCCGCTGGCCATACATGCAATTCAACCGGGCCGGTGGCCATACATTCGAATCGCATCTAGCATCTAGCATCTAGCATCTAGCCTCTAGCCTCTAGCCTCTAGCCTCTAGCCTCTAGCCTCTAGCCTCTAGCCTCTAGCCTCTCGCCTCTCGCCTCTCGCCTCTCGCCTCTCGCCTCTACTTACTCTGCCGCTTCGAGCATTTCGTCGATGGCGGAAACCTGGCCTAACAATTCACTGGCGCGTTTTAACGAGGGTCGCATCGCATCAAAGTTCCCCACGCGAAATTGCAGTGTTCCTAAAGTAAACCAATTCAATCCATTGTCAGGTTCCAACTGCGTGACAGAGTTCATCAGCTCGCTCAACTGCGACAACTCTTGGACTTGCTCCGGCGTCAACTGCGGCGCGGCGCCAACTTCAGAATTCTCCGAAGGTGGGGATAGGGGAAGCATAGTTTGCACGCGCCATAGCGCAGTACGTGCGACTAAAGTCAGGCTCCCACGGGCGCGACGAATCAATTCCAAATGCGTCCGTGCTACCGACGGCTGATGCAACAACGTGGAAGAGAGTGCCGAAACAGAATGTTTTAGTACCACGTTCTGACCGCGCGCGATCATCTCGGGAATGGAAGCACTCAGATTAATAGTCGACTCTGCCTGACCGGCTTGCACTCGAGCGCATTCCCACAACAGTTCAGAGAATTCGGGAAGATGCGGTGCAGCTTGCGCCACCAGTAGCAGTCCGAGTTCAGATTGTTCGGCCCAAGTGCTGGAAGACCGAGCCATGGGGGAGCAGGCGAGTCGACAGATGGTTCGCGCTACCCCAGTCAATACAGCGGCAGGACGCTGTTCTTGATTTCGCGATAACGTGAACGAGATCTGCTGCCAATCACCCTTCACGGCCGCCAATTGCAGCTCTGCCAATTCGCTCTGCCAACCAGTCGGCGTTGACTCGTTTAGCGTTCCCTGCGGTGCGTTATCCGCTGATTCGTCCCCGGCTAGAAACTTCGGCGACTCTGCGTGGTCTGGCAACTCTTCGCCGATCATCGCGGCTAACAATCGTCCGACGCTCCGCCACTGAAGTTCGCCAGCACTGCCAGCAGCGTAAGTTTGAGGTTGGTTTTGGAATTGCTCCCAAGCTTGCCGCAACAATTGCGTATCGACCTTCAACAACGCACCATCGCTACTCTGCCAAGCCGCTTCGATCATCAACTGCACCTGCAGCAACCGTGCTTCATCCAGTTCGTGGTCATCCAGTTGCGGATGTGTGATGGCGGAGTTGTCGAGCATTTCGTGCAATTCAGCCGACAAAGCAGCCGCGTCGCGCACGCCGAATTCTCCCAAACCCAATTTGTATTTGGTGCGTGCGACGCGGACCACGGCGGCAGCTTTTAATTCGGATTTACCAGCGGCCAGTTGCTCAAAGATGTCGCGTGATTTGCTCTGAAATTGTTGCGATTGATCCAGCAAACGTTCGCGCACATCTGGCTGTACGCTCGCCGCCGGATTCTGAATTTTTCGCTCGACGGTTTCTGCATGTTGTTGCAGAAACTCTCCCCATTCCCAATAGCGCCCGGCATCGGCACCTTCTAATCCGATGAGTCGACTGTAGATCACATCCAGCTCACCCGCCACTTCGCCGATCTTCCAACTGATCAACGGCGACGAGCTATTCGCGAGTGTTGCGTATTGCGACTGCGCTTGCTCTAAAGCGCTCACATATTGCGGGCGTAGACGAGCGGGCATGATCCACGTCCCGTAGACAGCCAGCAGGAACGCGCCACAGCCAACAATCACTGCCGGAGCCGCAGCCCACCAGCTCGCAGGACGACCAAAAGCTGTTTCAATTTCTTGGTTCTTGTTCATCAATTCAATTTTAAAGAGTAGAACGATTGTCCCCAATCGTTCTCAATCGTTCTGAAACTCGACGCCTCTAGTACGCCAGCGCCACTTTGAGCGATTGAATTCGTCGCAGAGTCGTTGGAGTACAGCCTTTAGGCGCAATTGCATGTCAAACTTTTCACAGGCGGCTAAAGCCTGGACTCCAGCGAAGACAAATCCATTGGGGACAATGGTTCTACTCTAATCTACAATCGCTCTCGAGCTGCATTCCACAACTGTTCGCGGACAGCCATATAGCGCTGCAGCACCTCTGCTTGTTGACTCTCATCCAGCGGCGCATAGGTCGACACAAACGCTTGCGATTGATAAGCCACCGCGCTAAACAGCGCCCCGCGTACGGCAGGTGTCAGTCGTGCGCGAATTCGTTCTTGCAGGATCGTCCAATAGCTATACTCGCCGGGCGGCTGCAGCGGTCGCCCTGTGCGATCAACCAATGAAAAGACTAGATAGCCATATTCGTTATTACGCGTCAACTGCACGATGACGATCGGCCAATCTCCAACATCTTTTCCATTGAGTACAATGCGTTGCACTGGATTCCAACCTGCATTGCGATAGCAACGAGTCAATTCGTGCCAGCCAGGAAACATTTGGTCGAACGAAACGGTGGTGGTACCAAACGGCGCGTCGAAGAACCACAAATCGCTCCGTTCGCCTAGGTCATCGTTTCCTCTCCCGCGCGTTTCTTGCGCATATTTGGTTTGAGGCCAACCGCCAAGTTCCCGAGGCATGTCATTGACCGACATTTCCACCAACGGCTCGTTGCGAAAGAAATCGATGATATGTCGCTGCCGTCCCCACGACTGAGAGATATCGTAAGCTTGGATACCGCAGGAGAGCGCCAGCAGCAGCCCTACAGGAGCGAACAGTGCCAACTGCCACTTGCTTCCCATCAGCCAACCACGCTTTTCGCTGCTCTTATCATTCAGCCCAGCCCCAGCATTCTGCCCAACCTCGCCTCCCGCCGATGGTTGATCCGCTAAATCCTGGGCCTCATCATCACTACCGCGCCCCGCAGCCAATCGTCCATTTCCCCACGGCAGCAGCTCGTTGATCTTCAACAAAAACTCATCGGTACTCAACAGCAAGCCCAGTGCCAGCCCCATCGTGCAGTAGCCCAGCATGTCATGCAGCACACCATGCGATAGATCCCAGCCGAAAAGGGTATAAGCGATTGGAATAGCCGTGATTCGAATCGTATTCATGAGCAGAGCCCAGCAGGGGCTGGTGGCCAGCAGCAACACACCCAGCAGCAAACTACGTCGCAGATAAGCGATCAACAGCGCACCGAAGCAGAGGACTGCGAAGAACGATTGAATACCGCTGCACGCTTCCGCCACACCGAAACTTTTGCCTGCGAATTCCAACACCGTCCCCGGTTGATGATGCGCATACCCCAGCAGATCCAACCACTGCGAAGAGAGTTTCGCGCTCAGCGACTGTAGCGTTTGAATCAGAATAGTATCTACAGTTACCACCGTGTCCCATGGCGGCTGCCAAATCAAGACGACCGGCACCGCCAGATACATTAAACTCCCATCTGTTTCCGCATCGCGCTGATGCCCCAACCAGGCAGCCAGACAAAAGGCAAAACCCAAGTAGCCCATCCACGCCGACGCGAACAGTGTCCCCCACAGAATCGACGCTATGCCTGCGATTAACAGCAGGAGCGTCGACAGCCGAAACCAAAGCCCCCCCTGATAGTAACCACCCCAGCGTTGACGAATTAGTACCGCAACCGCCACCAACAACAACGGGAAAAATTGATAATGAGGCAAGCCCCATAGGTTCGTGAGGTAAACCAGCGCATAGGGTAACGTTGAAATCATCGCTAACAGCGATATTAAACGACCATATTCGCCTAACCAATTACTATTGTTCTGCTGAACCATTGTTAATTCACGACCGTAATTCCGCGATCCTAACACCATCACCGGTTTTGAGTTGACTTGATCGCAATCCAGCACAAGTGAAAACTGTTACTTGAATCCTAAATGCCTACGAATCAGAGGTGACTCAGGCAGAGGCAAGTTGTCAAACCAACTAGCGTACCCAGTCCATCCTGGCCGAAAAATAGCGATGGCCGTTCCGACCAAGATTTTGAAATCAGTCCATAAACTTTGATTAGCCACGTACCACACTTCCAGAGCGCCCTTATAGGGCATGATATCCTGGCGATAACAATCTCGCAGATCGCGACCTTCTGCTTCCGCCATCGCAATAATCGATTCCTCATCACGAAACACCAGCGACCCGATCCCTGTCAGTCCAGGTTTGACAGACACAAGCACTTCTTGAATCTCGGGAGCATAAAGCGCGAAGCCTTTAGGCATAAGCGGTCGCCAGCCAACCAACGATATTTTGCCGGTCAACACATCCCAAAACTGTGGAATCTCGTTGAGTTTTGATCTACGGAGGAACTTGCCAACAGGCAACACACGCGGATCATTGGTCAGCGTAATGTCCTGCGACCCGATATTTGGGGCATCTTTGACCATGGTCACAAACTTCGTGACACGAATCAACTTACCCAAAAATCCAACTCGTTCTTGAAAATAAAAAACTTCCCGCTCACCGGTCAGCAAAAGTATAACGATTACTACCATGAACGGTACTGCCAGCAGTAGCAACATACTAATGGCTACTGCTATATCTAGCGTTCGTTTCAACGTCATGTTCAGCTAGCGTATCGGAGTGGAGTGAAGGAGTGTTGGAGTGAAGGAGTGTTGGAGTGAAGGAGTGTTGGAGTGAAGGAGTGAAGGAGTGAAGGAGTGAAGGAGTGAAGGAGTGAAGGAGTGAAGGAGTGATAGAGTCAGGGAGTAGGGCAGTCAGGGAGTAGGGGAGTAGGGGAGTAGGTTCGCCGCGAGGCGTGGTGCATTTTAGGGCCGAAGGTCCGGGAGATTGTCTAGCCCAGGCTGAAGGCCCTTGTCATTACCCACAATTCATAAGACTAAATCGCACCAACTAGGCGCATGCCGTCAAGTAGTGACTGCAATTTTTGAAATCCGCGCCAGATGGTTTGCCAGCCGGGTTCACCGTC
>JBGSJT010000069.1:0-7474 GCA_041741715.1 Pirellulaceae bacterium
CCCGAAACCGCCAATAGAAGCAGCGCGATAGCGGCATAGATTCCGCTTCCAACGTAGTTCCACGGAGACGACATCGCCCATTTGATTGCATGATTGGGGTTATAAAATAAGGTGATGGACCTGCCCTCATCCACGGCGGCGGCTCGATAGAGCCCCGTCATGGTCACCGATTGCCTGCCATCGACAGGTTGGTTGAGTTGCGCATCGAAGCGAAACCGATTTGTGTGGTTGCGGTCTTCGCCGGGTTGCACTTGAAGGTTAACGATGGTGGCATCCAATGGTTTGGCTCCCGCGAAGAATGACTGAACGTTCACGAAACAGTACACAGCCAGCCCCGCAGTGAGCAGCGATGCAGCCAGTGCGATCCCGCAAGTCGATCGAACGAGAAAGTGCGCGAATCGCGACTGGGCAGGTTTCGTTTGCATTTGTTGACTCCAGGAGTTTTGTTTGTGACTGAGGGAACGGTTGATTTACCGGACCTCGGGAAAGTGACGCACCGAAGCACAGTAGGTAATTTGTGGCGTTATCATTCGCGTGCGGGAATCCACTGCCAGTAAACGCTTGTTGGCCGATAGAGTTGGTGTATTGACGGTTTCACTTCGGGGCTCGGACGTGCATCACCACCTGCGCCTAGTTGCAGTTCCAGTGTTCCATTCTTGATTTCGAGCAGACCGAGAGCGTGTGTTCCATCGGAATACTTGAGATCGATTTCTGCAGGCGAAGTGGTGGCATCGATGGTGTAAGTGAATTTGCTTGCGTCATCACCTTTGCCTTGCGAGATGTAGCCGGACTTGTCGTCGAAACGGATCGTCATTCCTGTTTCTGCTGGTTTAGATATGGTGCCCAGTTGACCGTTCGGCAGGATGATTGCGGTCGCGGTCCAACTGCCTTGTAATTGCGCCAACAGGACGCGATTAGGATCTTTCAATTGACGATTGGCGTCTCGAAGCACAGCCTCCTGCTGCTGTAGGTCTCCGGGATTTAACGCGCCTTCGGTTTTCTGTTCGCCAAGTGCTACAAGAGACGCAGGGATGCGCCGGTACTGGTAATGAACCGCTGGTTTGATCGAGTCACTTGGCCGCTCGCCGCCGGCATCGCCCAGTTGTAAGTGCAACGTTCCGTTCTGGGTTTCGATGAGTCCCAGTGTGAACATTCCATCGTGCCCCTCAATGTCGATTTCAGGCGTCGGCGTGGATGCATCGAGTGTGAAATTCAGTGGTAGCGGTTCTTGATCATTGCCTTGATAGAGGGCTAAGGTTGAATTTTTGAAATGAACGGTTTGCCCAGCACCAACAGGATCGCTGACAGGTTCGATAGTTCCATCCCGGGCGACGATCGCCGTCATTAGCCAAGTTCCTTGTAGCTCTGCAAGCAGCGCCGCATTGGGATCGCGGAGTCGACGATTTGCCCTTCGAACTTTGGCCTCTTCCGTGCTGTTCGCCAGCGTATTCAAGTCGACGATCCCTTCCTGCGGAAGAACTGCGTTGAGGTCATCAATGACAGAAACGACTTGCGGGATTCCAAAGCAACGCAAAACAACCGAACCATCCTTCCGTCGATCGATAATCACATGCGTGACCTGAAAAGCATCTGCATTCTTCAGACGCAACTCTTGCTCTGCCACTTTCCACGTCACCGTCACCGATGGTTCCGGCAAAGCAATGTAGCCTCGCTCTCCCGCTCGCACTTCTTCGCGCCCACGGCTACTGATGAAGACAAGCGTCTCGTCGTTCTTGATCGGATGACTCTCCTCGAACAGGAACACCGTCGCCGGATCGACCGACTCTTGTAGCTTTCGAATCTGGCGGAACATCTCGCTCTGCTCGATCGCGCAGTACAGGCGTGCGAACTCAAGATGAGTTTCTGCTTCTTCAGCGATGCGAAGATGATCTTCATGTGTGCCCGTATGTGGCACATTGGCACCGCTTTCACGCAACTCGCGTTGCAAATTGAAAAGTTGGTCTTTGGCCAGGCCAAGGAACAGTTTCTCTACGGTCTCATCCGTCGGATTGTCACCGAGTTGTTTGTGTGCCTCGGCCACGCGCTCTTTGAGTATTCCAGGAATGTCCTCGGATTCAATCAATAACTTGGCGACCGTCACCATCATTTCGTGAGCATTGTTGTTTTTGTCGAACAGCACAGGGATGACCTCGGTCACTCGGATGACGTCGCGATAATCGCTTTGCCACGCTTCGAACGCCTTTGCCAAATCGGGATGATCCTTCGCGTACTGTTCACGATCTTCCTTCACGGGCTTCTCGAGGATCTCCAGTCCACCACCTTCAAGCAGGCGTAGAGCTTCACGATAATGATCAAGCAAGGGGAATCGACTAAGTTCTCTGTCCATGTCCTGCTTGAGCACATCCAGAAGCCGAGTGGAAGCGGTTTCTGCTGCGTCTGGCTGGGGCTGACCAGCGCCAACCGCCGCATCGCGGCGGAACTCGAAATAGCCGGAGCCTTTTTGAGGAGCGAGCCGGCTTGGGCGAACTGAAACGGGCGTCTCATTGTTGGACATGCTCAGTTTGAGCGTGCCATTGCTCAGTTCCACAACGCCCAGGAGTGTGAGGTCGGTCCCTTCGGGCTTCCAGTCGATGGCGGCAGGGGAGGAACTGGCATCGATGGTATAGGTAAATCGAGCCGACTTCCCTTCTACTAACGTGATTTCAGCAACATTGCCTCGAAACACGATCTGCCGAAAGTCATCCGCGGGATCGGCGACCTTCTCCAACTCCCCATCGTTTTCTGCCCAGCCGGAGAGCCGCCACACACCCTGAAGCTGTGATTGCAGCGTTGCGTCCGGAGACGCGGAGTCGTCTGGTGAAACAGTTCCAGTGTGGTCAAGATGCCTCTGTAACACACCAACATGTGACGTATGATGAGCGACATCGACGTATAGGCTTTGGATATCCTGGACGGTTCGCAGTAGCTCCGCATCATAGCAATGCGTTTTTTGTTCCTGCGTGGGCGTTACTGTGCTGCGTTCCAGGGAAGTCTCAAACTCTTTGAGACCTGCGCGGCTCATGTCGAGCAGAAACTGCAGCAATTGTGCTTCGCTCGGCTTTGTGGGCATCGTTGCACGAAGTTGGTCGAGTGTCGGATTCTGAGTCTTCGTGGAGCGGTTTGTTGAGTGATATTCAGCGGCCCAGAGCATCAGCGCCCGATGTTCGGGTTGTTGGGTCAACCAGGGGATAATCTCTTTTGCTCGCAGCAGAGTTCGATAGTCACGCTGCCATTGTTGAAAGTCGTTAGACAGTGCAGTGTTCATCGAGTTAAACGCCTGGCGATCATCGTACAGAACTCGCTCGGCAAGCCTCAGCTTTTCGGCCAGGCCGCTGCTCTCCGCCAGAATCGAATCGTAGAGCGGAAATTTCGCTTTTTCTTGTTCCAATTGCTGAAGCAGTGACTCTCGCGACATCGTGCCCAACGGGTCTTGAACAGTCGTCTGCTGCGTATGCCTGACTAATGGTCCACGCAGCGAATTGAACTTCTCCCGTTGTTTCTCTGTGAGCAGCAGGTATACGGCATCCCAGGCCTGTTTCAGGGAGGCAAGCCCGAGCACTTCTCGATCTTTGCCGGCTAATGCAATGTCGGCGGCGTCCGCCATCCCTGACTGTCGCACTTCGGCAAGCGCCGCATCGTACTGGAGCGTTCGTTGCTTGTGATCAACGAAAGCCTGACGAATCCCCTGCTTCTGCTCTTTCGCAAGTTCCAGTTGGCTTTGCATCGTGGGTGTTTCAAACGCTTCAAACACCAATCGCTGCCAGACCAATTGGTCGAGACGAGTTTGTTGTTCGCGCGTGAGGATCGTGGCCACCCTTTCTCTAGCCCTCTCTGTTGCCTCAGAAACGATTCCAAAAGGGTCCGTCGGCATCGACATGATATTGATTGCAGCAATGGCCACTTGTTGTTCCATGGTCAGTTCCAGCTCGCGTTGTGCTGGCTCCCAGGCCGCTAATTCGAGCGACATGCGAATGTGCGCCACAGGGTTCTCAGGGGATTTGCTCAACTCCTTGAACGGATCGCGTCGGAACCAACTATCGGGAACGGTTTTCTGAAACGTGTTCGGGAACGGATACAACTTCGGGAGTTGAGAGCCAGAGAGATTGAGCGATGGTGCCGGGCCCACCTGATACAGGACTCGAAAGTGAGACGTGTACTTCCCAATGGCAGCATGCTCACCAAAGATGATTCCATCGTCACGAGGTCTACCGGCGATGGCGTTGGCCCGGCGCTGGGTGTCGATCAGCGACTGGTCTCCAATCGCGGCCAATTGCTTCGCGGCCACAACCGCTGAGTCGTTATCCGGAAAGATGAAGGCCACCTTGTGCCCCTCGGGACCAATCGGCAGCGGGATCATCGGATATCCCGTTCCGATCCAGGTCACCGTGTGCGTGGGGCTGACAACCGTCGCAGCGTCCGGAGTCGGGCCAGTCCAGATTGACGGCATGGCTTTTTCGCAACGAAACTGAACTTCGAGGAGCCCCAGCGCACCTTCGGGAATCTTCCTATGATTCAGTTTGAAGTAAAGTACTTGGCCGTTGGATCGGACATCCGTGACGAAGATCGCATTCTCCATCAGTTTCAATGGTTGTTCTGAAGAGTCAACTTCAGCAGTTGTTGAATCAACTAGCGACGATGTTGTATCCGCAGGGCGTTGATAAGTCAGCTTGACGATTTCTGTGCCCCCGCGTCGCAGATTCACTTTGCCATTCTCGATGGCAATCCCATCGACGTTCCCTTCGATGGCAATTGTATAACTGCCTGCTGCCACATCTAGTTTCGTACCCGCCTTTGTGACCGTTAGTTTTCGGACGACGGTATCTCCTTGCGAGACGCGGACAGTGACATCGTCCACACTGCTTTCAATCAACAGGGTCCCGACCTGAGACTGAATGCTGATTACAAAGCCAAACAGTCCGAGTAGTCCAATCATTAGCGCACCGATCGCGACCATCGATTGACCGATTCGCATTCGCTGACTAGCCGTCTCTTTAGCTCGCAGTTGCTCGGGCACCGGAGCAACGGTTGGTTGCTGGACATGCGCCAGACATTGTTCCAGCAGCGTCGCAACTTCAGCCGCCGAACTGAAACGATCATTGGGTAACTTGGCCATCAGCCGATGAATCAATCGACATAACCACTCGGGTATCTCAGGGTTGATCTCTCGAATCGGCCTGGGCTCTTCGTCAGTGATTAGTCGCAATACAGCGTAACTGTTCTCGGCTCGAAACGGTGGCCGGCCGGTACACATCGCGTAAAGCACACAACCCAAGCCGAACAGATCGGATCGCGCATCCACACTGCCGCCGCGTGCTTGTTCCGGTGACATGTACTGCGGTGTTCCAGCAATGACACCGGTTCGCGTGATACTGGCATCATCCACCGCACGAGCCAGACCGAAATCCGTGAGTAACGCTCGTTCGACGGTGCCATCGAGCAGAATGTTGGAAGGCTTTACATCGCGATGAACTAGCCCTTGAGCATGTGCCGCAGCCAAACCTCTTGCGGTTTGCATCCCGATTCGCAGAATCTCTTTCAGTTCCAGCGATCCTTGATCCTGAATCCGTTTTTGCAGCGTCATACCGCGTGAATATTGGGTGACCAAATATGGAACGCCTTGCCATTCTGCCACGCTGTAGATCGGCAGGACATTGTCATCAATGACGGCGGCAGCGGCCTGTCCCTCACGAGCAAATCGTTTGCGTGCTGCGCCTGATGCAGCCAGATGTGGCAACAGCATTTTGATCGCGACGAAGCGATTGAGTGCGGCATCAAACGCCTTGAACACAACGCCCATGCCGCCGCGTCCGATGACGCCGATAACTTCATAGGTCCCGATCCGGCCTAGCTTGTGCGGATCATCAGTTGGGCCGAGCAGTTTCAGCAGTGACTCGAGCGATTGCTCGTCATGTCCATCACTCTTGTCGTGGTCAAGATTTTGATAATCTTCAGAAGTGGCCTGCAAAACCGGCAAAACATTGTCGCGCCACATGGCATCCAATAATGAAGACTCAAGATTGTTTCGGCAAGACTCGCAGGCACTTATATGTTCCTCCAAACATGCCAATTCTGCGGCAGTAAGCTCGCCATGGGCAAGGCGCGCCATCGATTCGGCCGTCAAACAGGCATCGCTTTGATTGGTCAACATGAATCATGCTCCTTAAGGTCCCAATGCTGCGACACTTCTTGAATCTTCTCTTTGAGCCTCGTTATCACTCGAAAACGAGCGATGTAGATTGAGCCGACGGATCGACCGCTGGACTGAGCGACATCCCTGATTGAGACACCGTCGATTGCCGTCAATTGAAAAAGCTTCCAGATCTCGTCGCTGAATTCCGTCCGGATTTGTTCGGTTGCCCAACGGATGACTTCCCTACGAGCCTCTACCAGGATTTCACTGGCGGTTGCTTCTGGCTCGGGGTACGCTGCGAGAAGCCCCGCCGCCGTGGTACTACCAGTCGCTTGATCTCGAGGTCTTCGGACCAACGCTTTGGTGATCGCATTACGTGCGACAGTTGTCAGCCAGGCACGAAACGGCGGGTGCCCGACACCCGGCTCCCAACGCTCGATTGATTTGGCGATCGACAAAAACACTTGCTGCGCAACATCGTGGGCATCTGCCTCCTGTAGATGCCGTCGCCGAGCCATTCGGTAAACAACCGGCTGATAAATCCCCAGAAATTCAGTCCACGAAGCTCCATCACCAAGGTCTTGGACCCGGGCGATTAGGCTGTGGTTGGTTTCTGGAAAATCTGACATAAACGGCTTCCTCCTACAGGTATCATCCCGTCACTTTGCATTCCTTACAAGAAAATCAAAAATTCTTCCGTGGGGCCGGTTTTCCAGCGTCGGACGTGCGTATTCCCTGTGGGTAATGGGACTCGCGACGGACGAATTGCATAGATAGATCTGGGAGGGACGTCATTTCGGCTCCATCCAAGGTCTTTCTATGGAGCACAATCATCGACGCTAACTCTCTCGACTCCCGTCCCTACGTGGACGATCTGCCGTGCGATGCTGCATCAGTTCGTCGCAGATCAATCGCCGTGATCCTTCTCCGGGGAATCCGTCGCTGCATCGCGGCCGATCGCGAATTGAATGACGATCTGGCCCCTGGCTCGGCCCACGACGAACCTGTTTTGGCCAATCTCGGAGACTCTTTACCCGAGCCGCTTGATTTCGTTTCCGACAAACCGCTCTCTGTGTCCGACGTCTCCGAAACACCGGGTTTTGGAAGCGATCGAAACATTCAAGAAGGAGGTAAATCGTGAGCAACGAAGCGAGAAACAGAGACATCGCAGCACTGTTGGCCAGAGGCGTCATTCGGGTCAAAAAGCAACCACTGGTGGCCAAGGCGATCGAGTCGCAGATGCCAGCGAAGCATGAAGTCAGCAACATTTCGCAAAATTCTGTCAACCACGATTCGAAGGTTTCGCAGAGCCAATCGAGAGACGGAGGTGACGAATGAGCCCAC
>JBGSJT010000070.1:0-11696 GCA_041741715.1 Pirellulaceae bacterium
CACGGGCACTTGGGTGCCGTCCGCGCGGTTGACTCGCAACCCCGGTTCGATTTCTGCCATCTTGGCCTTCACTCGCTCCAGCACTCGCAGCGGGTTCTCGCCGTACCGCATGACGACCACACCGCCGACCGCTTCACGCCCTGCATTGTCCAGTAAGCCGCGGCGAAAATCCGGACCGAGCTGCACCGTCGCCACGTTTTTTACGAGCAGTGGTGTGCCATCGACTGCGCGGATCACGATGTTTTCGACATCCTGCAAGGTTTCGACAAAACCCACGCCGCGCACAAAGAACTCAAAGCCGTTGTTCTCGACGACCTTGGCCCCCACATCGATGTTACTCATGCGGACCGCGTTGTGGACCTCTGGCAACGTGATGCGATGCGCTCGCAACTTCTCCGGGTCAACGTCGATTTGATATTGCTTTACAAACCCGCCGACGCTGGCAACTTCCGAGACCCCTTCCACCGCCTGCAACTGATACCGAACGTACCAATCCTGCAACGAGCGAAGCTGTCCAAGATCTTGCTCGTCGGAATCAAGCGTGTACCAGAGGACCTGCCCCAGCGCCGTCGCGTCCGGCCCGAGGACCGGCACAACTCCGGGTGGAAGTTTCGACACCGCGACGTTCAATCGCTCCAGCACACGTGTCCGCGCCCAGTAATAGTCAGCTTCGTCGCGAAAAATCACAAACACCATCGAAAATCCAAAGCCGGATGCCGAACGAATGGATTTTACCAGCGGCGTCCCCTGCAGGCTGATCGTCAACGGGTACGTGATCTGGTCCTCGACATCCTGCGGCGAACGCCCTGGCCAATCGACAAAGACCACGACCTGCTTCTCACCGACATCAGGGATCGCATCAACCGGCGTGTTGATTATGCAGTAGTACCCGGCGATGCCCAACACTGCCGTCAACAGCATGACCATAAAGCGGTTGTTGAGACACCAATTGATAATGAAGCTCACCATGAGGTCGTCTCGCTATCAATCTTGTTTTACGTGAGCCGAACGCGCTAGCGTCGGGCCTACGTTAGAAAACGCTGGTGAAACTAAACTAGCGGCTAGCGCCGTCGGCTCACAAAAGACAATTGGGTTCAATGTTTGTGCTCCCCGCCAGCCGGCATCGGCATAGACATCGCAGATCCACTCGCTCCGGTTTGACCTTTCGGAAACAGCAAGCTCGGTCGGCCTTCAATCTGAGTCTGACTGTCGAGCAGAAATCCGCCGCGAATGACGACGGAATCTCCTTCGTTGAGTCCCTTGAGCACTGGATAATAGAGCGTCGTGCGGCCGGCCTTGTCTGTCGATGTCGCGAGCAAGCCGACTTGCAGTTCGACCAATTCGTAGTTGCCGTCCTGTGTTGCCCGATAGGCTATTTGTCGGCGTCCCGTGTCCAGCACGGCTGAAACAGGAATAGCCAAAGGATTGACGTGTTCCGCATGTGCATCGCGACTGAAATCTGCGAAGGCGCTTCCTTTGGGAATCAAGATCAGATCCATCTTGCAAACTGGGCACTTGCCCGACTGTTCCTTGATCACTTCTGGGTGCATCGGGCAGGAAAACTTACCTTCCAGTCCGGTCGGGGCCGCCACGCCGTTGGCCAGCAGCCGGACGCGAATGGTCGCTGAGGCATACATGCCGGCCTTCAGTTTGCCATCTGGGTTTTTGAGATTGACGCGGACTTTGATGGTTCGCGTCTGCTCATCGAGAAATGGATCGATGAACGTCACGATTCCCCGAAAGACTTCACCCCGAAAAGCTTCCAGCGCGACATCAACCGGTTGCCCGTAACGGACTGCGGCGATGTCGTATTCGTACAAGTCAAGGTACAGCCAGATCGGATCGAGTTCGGCAATTCGGTAGAGCTGATCCCCTTCTTTGATATATTGTCCCAGCCGAACGTTCTTCTCAATAACCGTGCCCGTCAGCGGGGAGTAGATCGTGACGTGCGTCTGTTCCTTTCGAGTCCTTTCGATCTCCGCAATCTGTTCCGGCAGCAATCCCCACAGCCGCAATTTCTCGCGAGACGCCAGCAAGTTCATTGCAGTGAAGCGATCGCCCAACCGCTCAACCCCGTTCCTACTGGGCTCGGACGCCTCCAGTGCTACGATCAATTCCGCCTGAGCCGAAATCAACTGAGGGCTGTAGAGGTCCACAAGATGATCGTCCTCTTTGACCTCGATCCCAGCGAAGTCGACATATAATCGATCGACGCGCCCGGCCATGCGTGCCGAGATAAACTCGACGTGGGACTCGTTGTAGACGATCTTGCCAACGGTCTGGATCTCTTTGAACAGTTCTAGCCGCGCGATGGCTTGAGTTTCCAAGCCGGCGTATTGATTTCCGTCCCCCTTTTTGGCCGAAAGCTTTGAAGTTGGTATCAGCTTCATCCCACAGATCGGACACGATCCCGGCCTTGGCAGTCGGACCTGAGGGTGCATGGAACAGGTCCACACTTCGCTACTACTTGCCGCTTCGCCAGATGCTTTTGGCCACCACACGACCGCGATCCCAATTCCAACAATGATCGCTGCTACGACGCCCAGCGCGATCAGATGCCATTTCACGTGTGTGACAAAGCTTTTGAAGACGTTCATGCTGGTTCTCCCGCAGAGTCTGAAGAGCTGTTCCGTCGGAAGAACTGACGGCCTAACTTCACCAATTCAATCACTGTGACTGGCGTGAGTGCCAATGCCAAAATAAAACACCAATCCGATGGTGTATGGAGCGTGGCTTCGAAGATCGGCCTAGTGAACGGTACGGTAACGATTCCGAACTGCAGCAGGGCCGAGACTACGACTGCTGCGACTACATACATATTCGTTCTGACACCGAGTTGCCAAAACGTCAATCTTTGGCTGCGAGCGGCCAAAGCTCGAAACAGTTCGGCATAGACGACTACGCAAAAGGTCATTGTGCGAGCCGAATCGAGGTCACTTTCCTGATCGTAGCTCAGCCAAAACGCCGCCAGCCCCACTACTGCCAGAAGCGCCCCTTGTCCAAGCACTGTGCTGCCGAGCGACCACGACAACATGGATTCGTCCGATCGTCGCGGACGACGACGCATCAGACCGGGCTCTGGCGGTTCCATCGCAAGTGCTAACGCAGGCAGTCCGTCGGTCACAAGGTTGATCCACAACAGCTGCACCGGTATCAATGGAATCGGCCACCCCAGCAGCGAGGCGACCAGCATCAGCATCAATTCACCGGCGTTGCACGACAACAGAAAGATCAGGAACTTGCGGATGTTGTCGTAGATCGCGCGACCCTCTTCGACGGCGTTGACGATGGAGGCGAAGTTGTCATCCATCAGCACCATCGCCGCCGCCTCGCGAGTGACATCGGTTCCGGTGATCCCCATCGCGATGCCAATGTCGGATGCCTTCACGGCGGGCGCGTCATTTACTCCGTCACCGGTCATCGCGACAATCTCACCGCGACCCTTCCACGCACGCACGACTCGCAACTTGTGCTCGGGTGCGACGCGCGCAAAGACGGCAATTTTCTCGACGTTCGTCGACAGGTCATCGTCGGACATCTCATCCAGTTCCTGGCCGGTGACGACGCGGTCAGTCTCGGAAGCGATCCTGAGTTCTTTCGCGATGGCCATCGCCGTGGCAGGATGATCTCCCGTAATCATTACCGGACGGATGCCCGCCTCGCGGCAGCGCGCCACAGCCTGTTTCACCTCTTCACGTGGTGGGTCGATCATCCCGACCAGGCCCGCAAACGTCAGGCCATTCTCGTCAATCGTGGGTTCTGCTCCGTCGTCGTCACGATAGGCCAAAGCCAGGACGCGCAAAGCGCGCGACGCCATCTCGACGTTGGACTTGGCAATCTCACTCCGACGTTCATCGGTCAGCTCGATTACCTGGTTATCTCGGCGCTCCGAGACGCACTTTTCTAGGATGCCCGCCGGAGCACCCTTGGTGTATTGCACTCGGTGACCGGAATCGTCTTTGCGCAAGATCGACATCGCCTTGCGATCGGCGTCGAATGGAAGTTCCTGCACGACCTCCGGTTTCTTGTCGCTCGAACTCAGGCCTCCCTTCGTCGCCAGCACGACCAATGCTCCTTCGGTCGGATCGCCGATCACATCCCAATCACCTTCGGTCTTACCCGGCTGGACTTCAGCGTGATTGCAATAGGCCGCGACTCGTAATGCCGCTTGCCCATCCTCGTCGGTCAGTGTGACGGGCTGCTCATCCTCGGATGTGGCCTTAAAGAACTCTCCTTCCGGGGCGTAGCCGGAACCGGTTACTCGGTATTGAATTCCGCCAGCCAGCAGCTCGCGGACGGTCATTTCGTTGTGAGTCAGTGTTCCAGTCTTGTCCGAGCAGATGACGGACACGCATCCCAGCGTCTCGACGCTGGGCAGCTTCCGGACCAGCGCGTGGCGCTTCGCCATGCGTTGTAGACCGAGCGCTAAGGCCGTCGTCACCACGGCCGGCAATCCTTCGGGAACCGCCGCGACCGCCAGACTGACTGACGACAACATGGCCACAAACCACGACTTGCCGTGCGCCAGTCCAAGCAGAAAGATGACACCGACCAGAAGTAAGCAGATGATGACTAGCCCGCGGCCGAGTTTGGCAAGCTGGCGTTGCAGCGGCGTTGGCTCGCGCTTGTACGTCTGCAACATGCCGGCAATCCGACCGATTTCCGTCTCCATGCCCGTCGCCACCACAACACCTCGGCCATTGCCCTTAGCCAACACCGTGCTTGTGTAGGCCATGTTTCGCCGATCTGCGAGGGGCGTGGACTCTGGCAGAACGAGCTCCGCATCTTTCTCGACCGACACACTCTCACCGGTGAGCGATGCTTCTTCGATTTGCATCGCGAACGTTGTCAGCAACCGTACATCTGCAGGGACATTGTCACCTGCTTCGATCTCGATGAGGTCACCTGGTACGAGGTCGCGTGCGGCGATCGAAGCGAGTTGCTCGTCGCGAACGACTTTCGCCTTCGGTGCGGCCATGCTCTGCAACGCGGCGAGTGACTTTTCAGCTTTTCCTTCCTGGTAGAATCCTAATAAAGCATTAAGCAGCACGATCGTTACGATCGCTGCCGTGTCAGTCCACTCGCCCAGGGCTCCCGATATGAACGCCGCTGCAATCAGAATCCACACCACAACATCGCTGAACTGAGCCAGAAATTTCTTCCAAGCTGGTTCCGGAGCGACGGTGGCGAGTTCGTTCCAGCCAGACTGTTCACGGGCTGTAGCCACCTGAGCCGCTGACAGACCGGTCTGTTCGCTACTCGACAGTCCTTTCAGGACCAAGTCCTTTGCGATGGCGTGCGCTGGCGTCGTCATGTGATCCGCTTCTTTGGGGATAAGTGATTGCGACAGCAACCGAAATGTAAAAAGCAAACGTGATGGAATATCGCACCGACAGCGGCAGGAAAATGAACTCCACAATCCTGCTTGACTGATTTGCGCACGCCCAGATTACTGATTAGTGCGATTAACACCTCTGCAATCCAGCCAAGGATAAACGTACTGCAGTGCTTTGACCGTGAGCAGAACGATCGGGGATTTCCCAGGCCGCTAATCATCCTACCGCCGCTTCTTCCATGATTTTTAGAATCGTGGCTTCCACTTCCTGCGCCACCCCTTCCAGTTGCGGCGAGTTGAACATTGCCAGTAAAGTCGTTGGCTTCAATGTTGCCAGAATGGTTTTTCCGCCTTCTTCATAGACAGAAATCCGACATGGCAGCGCGGTGCAGACGCTCATGTTTGCATCGAGCACCTTCTTGGCTTGTTGCGGCTGGCAGACTTCGAAGATCAGGCACTCATGTGTGAAAACCACCCCTTTCTTTTCCATGGTCTCTTGCAAATTGTGAACCTGCATGACGCCAAAGTGATTGGCCTGGACGGCGGCCTGCAAGGCAGCCGCCGCGTCACTTACAGTTTTGTCGGTGGATAGCTTGAGCAGCATGGGATATCTTTCATGTATAAAAGTTCATTTTAAAGGCGCGTCGTGAACGCACGACTATTTCCTAGAAACCTTATTGGCGTTGGGCTTATTCACAACAGCCGCCGGGCTTCTTTTCCAACTGGGGACCGGCGGGCTTGGACAGGAACTGTTCTTCTAACAACTCTGAGCGACCCCGCTTCGCGGTGCTTTGACCGGTAGTTGGACGATCTAACATGTCAAACACTTGGCGTGCGATCGTGAGTTCTTCGTCTGTGCGAACAACTCGCACGGTAACACGACTCTCAGCGGTAGATATCAGGCTTTCATTGGTGTCGTTGTGGTTCTCGTCGATTTCAATTCCCAAGAACTGCAGCCCGTCGCAAATACGAGCACGGATCGCTGGAGAGTTTTCGCCAATGCCGCCTGCGAACACGAGCGTGTCGAGTCCACCCAACGCAGCAGCGAATGAGCCGATCCACTTCTTCGTTTGATAACAGAACAATGCGATCGCCTCAGCCGCTCGAAAATCGCTTGTTTCCATCGCGAGCAAGTCACGCACATCCGAGCTCAGCTCAGAAACCCCCAACAAGCCGGACTCCTGATTCACCATCTGATCGAACTGCTCAGCTGTCATCTGTTCGCTGCGAGCCAGATAGCCGATCAAACCGGGATCCAGGTCTCCTGATCGAGTCCCCATTGGCAGTCCAGCGGCCGGTGTGAATCCCATGCTGGTGTCGATGCTTTTGCCATCGCGCACTGCCGCCAAGCTTGAGCCATTGCCAAGATGAGCGAGTATCACGCGGCCCTTCGTTGCTGCCACATCACCAAGCCTGGCAAGCTCCTCTAACAGGTAGGCAAACGACAGACCATGAAATCCATAACGATACACTCCCTTTTTCAACAATCGTCGTGGGATTGCCAGCATCTTGGCCACGCGCGGGATCGCAGCATGAAAGTGCGTGTCGAAACAGGCAACTTGAATTGTCTCCGGATGGCGTGCGCGAAAGGCTTCGATCAACTCGATCTCACATGGCAGATGCTGTGGGTCGCACGCGCTGATTCTACGGAGATCATCCAGCAACTCTTGCGTGACGAATTCAGGCTCCGTGTGCTGCATGCCATGTACCACGCGATGGCCCACAGCGTCAGTCGCCGACAAACCAACTCGCTCATCAAGCCATTGAACCAGGAAGTTCGTGGCTGCCTGAAAATCCAACGCGTCGATCGTTCGGCGGTCGCGTTTGTTTTTAAGCGAGTCATGAAATTCAAATGTCGGTTCGCTGATACCGATTCGATCTATCGTACCAGCCAATGTACGACTTAACATTCGACGCTCGTCAAAGACCGCAAACTTGATGCTCGACGAGCCGCCATTGATCGTCAGGACGCGAGGCTTAGCTGATTTCATGGATGACTCCCCCGACAGCATTGAAATTTCCTGCAACAAGTATTACGCTGGAGCGGGCGCCAGTTAATAGGTCGTTGAATTCTCCAAACGCGGCTCTTCCCCGGCCGCAAACAGATCCCCGGGTGGATCCTGTAGTGTGATTCATGCCAGCAATACGCGATGGCCTACAGCGTCAAGCGATGGCAAGCCAACTTGCTCATCAATGCATTGAACCAAGAAGTTAGTTGCCGCTCGAACGCCAAGTACGTTAGCGGTCCTCAGTGTGTCGCAAATCACAGTTTCGAGTAGCGATCGGAATTTAGCCATTGAGCGATTAACCAAAGCAACCTGGCGGATTCCACCACGCTTCATGCCCAGCAACGATAGGCACGCTGGCCGGTACTACACCAACGCCAACTTTTTTGGGTTAGTGACTTCGCAGTGAAAAGCGGCGATTGGGGTGTAGTCGAGCAGCTTGGTCGAAAGCAGATCAAATGCAGCATGATGGCCCGGGCGACCAATTCGAAGTCGATAAAACGATCGACCAAGTCAGCGCCGAGTTGTTGATGAGCGTCAGCGGAGTCATCACCATTAGGGAGTGCAGTGTTAGCTGGAAGGGGCGTCCGCTGGGAGTCGAGATTCCATTTCCATTTTGGAATTATGGCATGAGAATTGCGTCTCCTTACCTGGAAAGAGCCGTTAAGAAGAGGGTGGCATCCCGTATCCGACGCAAGACCTCTCAAAGAAAGTGACGCTATGCAATTGCTAATTGCGAAATGCCCCTACTGTGGGCGCGATGTCGAAACGACCATTGATCACACTGCCGAGCCAATTGTTTGTCCCAAGTGTGAAAAGCCGTTTGAGATGGAAATCCCATCGGCGGTGGTGACGTCGGTACGCGAAGTCGACGTGGTGAAGACGGAGGACCACATCGCCTCCCAACCAGAGGAGCGAACTTTGTTTCGAGTGCATCCCGTTGTGTTTCGCGCCCGGCCGCTGGGATCGCTGATCGTCTTGACCATCACCGTCGCAGCAATCTATGGACTGTGGCTCGCACTCACGATGGATGATTCCGCTCGAGAACCGGAGTTGCTTGGATCAACCACATTGGCGTCGATCGATTGGCTGCTCTGGATGTCTGTGGCAGGATTAGTTTTTGTCGGCGGATTAGTCATGGTGTGGTTCGTGTCGAGCTTGTCAACGACCCTGACCGTCACCGACAGCCGCACGATCTTTCGAAAAGGAATCATCCGGCGCGACAGCTCAGAAGTTCAACACGATGATGTCCGCAATCTGCAAATTGACCAGTCTCTGTTCCAACGATTCCTGCGTATCGGGGAAATTGGCATTTCGAGCTCTGGGCAAGACGATTTAGAAATTGTCGCTCAGCGTATTGCCAATCCGGAGTCAATCGTGGAAACAATTCGGCAAAACCAGCGTAATTAAAATTTGCTCTTCAGAAGAATCTGTGGGTAGCCAATCGATTCAAGAAACAACTCTGATAGGTTTGTTTAAGGTATGGCAGGGCAAAAAGAATGGTTTTAGGCGAAAATCACTTGATATCCAAAAACTAAACCTCGGTAAAACATGAGTCCTACCGAGGCCAAGCGAGTTATTCTTCTCGCCCTGACCCAGTTATCCCTTGGCAGGCCCGCTCCTCAGCAGAGCCTACCTCCGTTTCGCTGGGCAGATTCAGGGTAACCGATCCAATGCGGCTGTGGAAACGAAACGCTTACACGATATTCTTTTTGCCCTGCCATGCCTCCGAAAACCTGTCGCCCGGGGTTGTTACCCACTGATTCTTCTGCAGAGCCTTAAAAAACTTGCTCCTTGTTCTCGTAGGGTTGCTAGCTTCTAGCAGAGCTTAAAGCGATCCAAAGCACCGGTGCGCAACAGTTGAAGTCATTTGCTCAAGAGGCCATTACCAGGGTCGAACAGCAGCTGGACTTCGCTAGGCAGCTTGCCAATACGCTTGAAGACGATAGCCAGGTAGTCGACGCCTACTGGAAGTGCTGGGCCCTCAAAACGTAAAGTGCCCAGAGCGGTCTTCGATCCAAGGGAGATCCGAGCACTCGTTGTATTTGATGACTGCCCCCCTTCCCGAGTTTCCTGACAAGTCGACAGTGATTCCGCTGGCTGCCTGGATTACTGGGGCAGCCTCTATCGCCGGACTATTCAGCAGAGGATTTTGATATCGACGAGTTCGCTTATCGTGCCGTCCTCGTTTTGTACCTCACGTGGCGACCCCCGCACGACTTCTGCTGCGACGGACGTGGACATCCGTCGTACGGCCAGCCGTTAGGCGGAATCGAAAACATTCTGACCTACCTCGGGACAAATAGCCGCGGGGCACCGTGTGGCGGATGGTAGCGGACGTTGAGCAAGTTGTGCGGGTGACGTGCTCCGGCTTCGAAGGCCAAGTCCATTACGAGTTGCCATTGACGCCACGTAGCTACTTCGCCTTGCAGGATCACAGTTCCGTTTTCAACCGTGACATCAATGTTGTCGCTTTTGTTGAACAGTGTGTATTTCAACTTTCGCTGTAGGTCTGATTTGATTGCCGCGTCGCTCTTTTCTTTCCACTGCGGCTCGACCGCCAGCGAATTGTTAACATGGACAACTCCAGTAACGCTATCAGCAATCCACTCGGCGACCTGTCTTTCAAGCTCACTTTCGACGATCCCATACAGACTGACGTGTGCCCGTTGGCAATGAACACGGATATCTCGACGGTCCAGGAATGCACTGCGACGAATCGCTGCTTGCATTTCATGAATGATCTCCATGTCGCTGATATCTTTGTCGATGTACTCGACTTTGATTTCGTTGACGACACGGCGCACGCCGACGACGTCGCCAGACAGTCGCTCCGCACGGTTCTTGGTCCTCAAGCGATTGGCTCTGCCGGTGAGTGTCACCGTACCGTCACTGACATTCGTCGTGATCGCGTCAACGTGGCTGAACACAATCGGGTCGTTGCGAAACGATCGTGCGAGAGCGTCCTGAATTTTCTCGTCGCTTACGTCAGCCCAGCGCTGACGCCGCTGCGATTCATCGACACTATCCGGGTCGACCTTCACACCTGTAACATCCACGGCAGCAACACCCCAAATCTCCACAATCTGTTCCAAACGATCCTTCGCCTCAACCGAGGGGACCATACCAGAAAGTTTGGCAACATGTTCGTCGACACGTACATCGACGTGAGCGTCATCCAGGAAGACCGAGTGAACGATCAAGCCGCGAATTTCTTCAGCGATGTCTTCGTTGGTACGATCGCTGGTAAGGCTAACTGTGATTTGATTGATTACCTTCGTCACACCGGTTACACCGCTGGCGGCGAGTTCGGCAATTCGTTTCTCCGCCAAGGACGCAACCTTGCCGGTTAACGCAACTTCGCCGCGACTGACGTCAACGGCTATCCGAGGTTCATCGACGCTGTCGTTTATCCGAAGTACGTTGTGGACATCCTCGCGGATGTCATCGTCGCGACGATTCGACGCGACCACGATCAGTTGATCCAAAACTGCATTGACGCCGCGAGTCCGTTTCGCGATTCTCACGGACATCTGCTTGTCGAGCAAACTAGTCGCGGTACCCGAAAGTGTTACGAGACCTGAGTCTTCGCTGACGTTGATCACACCGCCAGCGATCCGTGACGAATCAGCGATGTCAGCCTTGATCGCCGCCGCGATTTCGCTGTCAGAGAGTTGTCGTTGCTGTTCAGTCGACTGATCCTGACCGTTGACAGGAAAATGAGATACTAGCGACAAAGCCATTAAAATTGCGAGAGAGTACTTTGTGATGCGATACATAACATGCCCCAATAGATTCGTGGTCGGTTCAACGTGCCAAACCACGGTGGGTTTCTAACGCGAAGATGGCGTCGATGAGTAAATTCCAATAAGAATTCTGGTGCAAATGTTGTTCCAACATTCGGGCCGTTGGTGAGTCAGTTCCATTGTCCGATTGCTTTGCACGGCAATTCGGTATGTGACAGTCCCGCATATGCCACGTCGACAGCCGTCGAACGAATTCAATTCAAACGCGTAGACTTCAACACGTTAGTGCAGAAAACGACGAAAGCTGTTTCTTACTGGAGACTTTCGGATGGAGGCAAATAGCGCAAGCTGCCCCGCAATCGAGCAGTCGTGACGAGCAATTATGAAATGTGTTGCAACTACTCAGCAAACTCCGTGAGAATCTGAATCTTCTTACCCCGACGCCACTGACAACAGCCACCGCGTGCTGACCGTCCCGATTACGTCATGGTTTAATCTGCGGGTAGTGCTTTCAACCACTACAGATTGGTTGAATACTCGATATCACAATAAGTTGACAAAGATACGATGGTTAGAGAAAACCTACTTAGATACGAGCGAAGGTAAAAG
>JBGSJT010000071.1:0-6478 GCA_041741715.1 Pirellulaceae bacterium
CGCGACGCCATGTTGTTGTGGATACGCAATCGCAAAGAGGCTGGTCAGTCGATCACCTTCAGCGAGGTCTGCCTCGAGAACCGAGACTACGCCCTCGCCATCAAGCGCGAGTTCCGCAGCTGGGCCAGAGCCCTCGAGGCGGCGTTTCCGACCTCAGATGAAGGATTGTAAGTTACGACTTCACTAGAGTTCTTCCCACCATGCTTTTAATACTACAACGTCTTCCTCCTTCACGCGGACACCGTGCTTTTGCTCGTACCTTTCGATCGCCAAGGGAACAAACGGTCGCCACTCGGTATACTGACCGCCCTTGCGATTCGCCATCGCAAGCGCACTCTTCTTCACACGAACTTCGTGGGGGATGTTTTCGGCTAGTCTTCTGTTCACTCCAGCTACTGGGCGTGGAGGCCGATATGGGCGAAACTGGGGCTTGCTGTCGCGGGTTATTGATGCCTGTGACTGTCTCGTAAGCATGAACTCCTGGAATGCTTTAGGATCAACGCGCCATCTGGGCCGACCTCCAAGTTTTCTCGCGACGTTCATCGCTCGCAGTTGCCCTGACCAGATCCAGCCCATGACCGTGTCAGTCGAGACTTGAAGGTGTGCTGCAAGGGACTTCGGTGTGTACCAAACGTTCTCGCTCGAATCGTCGAATTGCTTAACTATCGCCATCATCAAAAACCTAAGTCGCGATCGCCTCTCACAGGATGGACGCTTCATGCCAAATTGTAAGACAGTTCGAGACTCGCACCAAATTGACGATCGTTTCGGAGATTCAATTTGATCTACCGGAATCGGCGAGTTGAGCGTCTTTGCCGGGTTATGTGATTTCGATTGGCGTCGCATTAACGGACCTCGCCGCAACATGCTTCCAGGAAACAACTTACGCAAGTCGTCGCAAAACAGTCGCGATCTCGCGAGCGGTTTGAAAGAGGTTCGGTTTGCTCAACTTCTCTGTTTGGTTAGGAAACTGACCGCAGTAGGTTATTCGAATAAGCCGGTGTCTTGCAGCAACGCAAAACACCGGCTTTTTTCGTATTTTCCTGCAATCTTCAGGCTCTCGAACACTCTCCAGAGACGCGATTTCCGATCGCAACTCTCGCCAAAACAGCCCCTCTCTGGGGGCCAATCAGAGACAAGTACTCTCAGAGTCTCTGGGTTATGAAAAACGCCGGGTTAACGACTCTGGGTAATTCCCTTTCCGACTCGCTCGGGATTCTTTTTTTAGGCTGGTCCGAATGACAGAGAAGTCGAAAATTGCGAACTCCGCGAGTGGGTTGTGGAATGCGCGACAAATGAACCGCGGCCAACTGCTAGTCTTCGTCGTGCGTGGGCCGAGGCAACTCTTTTTTGGACCTGCTATCATGGGGTGAAAAAGTACCGCCAATGACAAGCGTTGCCATTGATTACACCTACTCGTATCCGTTCGCTAGCGAGGTCTGCGCAGACGAAGAAAAGTCGCTTGTGCGATTGTCGACCTATGACGACAAAGGCTCTCCGCACTTTTTTAACTCGGGCATCGCGGAGCCTGCCGTCTTTGCTGACGCGCTCATTTGTATCAGCACCATCGTTCGCTCTCATTTCTTCGAGCGAAAAGTAGGGCTGCTCGATCCCGTCGTGACTTGCGGCCAGTCACGGCTTCGTTTCGAGGGCTTTAGTGGTTGCTGCGGCGTTTACCTTCAATGTAACTTTGACGATTCGGCTTTTACCTCACCGATTCAAGGGCGAGGGACAACCAACATCGACTTCAACGAACAATTCGTCCAAGGGCTGGCACAGACTCGCTTTGCAGAATCGGCCCAATTGAGCGTGGGTGCGAATGACGTGACGCTAGGAGTCGGTGGTCGAGTCATCAAGGAAAAGAAAGTTAAGCTACCCCTGCGATGGCTCAAAGGCTTTTGCGAGGTACAGAGCTACCTCACGAATGCCGAGTTGCTGTTCACCATCCCTGCGGTTGAAGCGATTCGATTCATTCGCGGGCTACCAAGATCCGCAGGTCGGACCCAGACGCTTTGGTTGACTGCCGCGGGCAATACCCTTCGGCTCACAACGAAGACGGGGAAAGGGACCGTTCCAGTTGTTGGAACGGAGAGATTACGAGCTATCGAGCCGCTCGTACGCATCTCCAAGAAACCAGTTGAGATCTGGCACGCACGAGGCGTTACGACGTGGAAGATTGTATTAACAGGATGCACGTTTGTCGCGACATTCAGTCCAGAAATCTACCGCGGTTTCTCTGGCGAAGGTCAGGCACTTCAAAGTCTTGCGACTGGAGATTGGAAGAACGCCCTTGATCAGGTCCGGTCAAAGCTGCATTGGCAGGGAACGATCGACTCGACCGAGATCGCAGAGAAAGCAAATCTACCGGTTGCTGAAGTTCAAAGTGCCCTCGATGCGCTCGCGACGCGCGGCTTGGTAGGCTTCGACATCAGCGACCAAAGCTTCTTTCATCGTGAGCTTCCATTCAATTCCGATCTCATAGAAGACCTGCATCCTCGCTTACATTCCGCAAAGAAGCTAATTGCGAACTCCGCGATTCGGCAGCATCAATCCATTAGTGCAACCGATTCGGAATGGCTGGTAGAGGGCAGTGGAGTCGAACACATGGTACGGCTATCTGAATCCGGCGATCGCTGTACCTGTACTTGGTATAGTAAGCATCAAAATAGTCGCGGTCCATGTAAACACATCCTGGCGGCTCGCATCCTCGCGTTTGGTGACAACGATTAAATTCTTTTCTGTGTGCGATAGACAACATGAGCAAGTTAACGATCGATGATATTCGGGATCTCGTCGTAGCGGCTGATCGAGATAAACTCTGCGAGCGAATGTCGGAGCTAAACGAAGAACAACGCAGTGCGTTGGCCGGCGAAGCACTGCAGTTGGTTTCAGACATCGATTACTTTTGGGGGCCGGGCTCGAAGAGTAAAGAGGCCCCTGAGCATGCGAAAAAGTTAATTGGAAGAATAGAAAAAGCTAAGTATCCCGATTGGCGGTGTCCGCGCTGGACAAGCCAATTATTAGTCGTCGGACTCTGCGATTGTGAAGCAATCAAGTTTCCACACAAGTTCAAGATTGGCTGGCTACGAACAGACTTGAAAGACATGCAGCAACGCATGTTGCAAATACTCGACGCCCGTCGTCCAAAGTGGCTGGCCGATTGGCTCAAGTGGGAATGGAAGCAGGAGTTTCCGGTCCCGTCATGGTACCTCGAACGCGGACTTATCCGTAGCGGGGCGCTACCGGCAAACGATTCTGCTGAATACTTCGCGAGAATGTCCGATGAGACGCAAGTGATCGAGGGTAACTACAGCGACACAGAAGACACTGTGCCGCTATTCCCTTCACGACGCGCGATGCTCGAAGCCGACCCCGACCTCTTCAAGCATGACATCTGGCGTCTATTACAAGTGGACAGTTCTGCATTTCGCTATCCGCAGCTAGGTTGGCCCGACTTGCTGATCGAATTTGAGTGAGGCTGGGCATCTGGATCGAATGAAGCTACTGTCGGAAAGTCTGAATAGTATGACGTTGCCGCTTTCTGTGAAAACGCTGACGGGATTGGCAAAATTTCATGAGCAGCTGGGGCCGACTGTCGCGGAGCGTGAGCAACTCACTGACGCCTATTTGCGGCTTTTGCATGTAAGTAACTCCACCGTTGTAGGTCTGGCCGTGACCGCTTGTGACAAGCTGCAGAAAGACAAACGGCTCGCCGCTGATCCTTTCTTGCAGAACCTGCCAGGGGCGTTTTTGGCGGATAAAAAATCGCCAGCATTGGCTGGCATCAAGCTGGCGATGAAAGTGGTTCAATCCCATCCAGCAGGCGTGCCGCAAGCCGCACAAGCATTGGTGAATGCCCTTCAACACTCAGACGCCGATGTTCAATCTTCAGCGTTAGAAGGTTTGTTAAAATTACGAAACTCGATTACCGCTGAACTACGGTCTGAGATCGAGGAACAGCTCGACTTTCTGGCGATCGCCATTCGTCCGCAAGCGAAGAAGTTGCTCGATGAGTTGGCTGCCAGCAGCGAAGCCGCACCCGTCAAGTCAACAACTAAGAAGTCGAAAAGCTCAGACAAGCCAGCGAAGCAGAGTCTACCGGCCAAGCCAATCGAATCACAACACGCACAACCTTCCAATGGCGACTCACCACATGTCGCACACATTGACGCAAACATTCGACGTGATTCACATTTGGAGGCTGCCATTGCCGCGCGAAGTGCAAGCTCGCCGCCTGTGGTGCTTCCCATTGCAAAACATGTCATTCTGCGGCGAGACCAACAGAGTCGGGTGAATCCAATTGGCGACCTGGATGAGCTCATCTCTGCGGTCGCTACTTTCGTCGAAAAAGTGGACGACGTCATTGAGTTAGAACGGATACTGGACGGCATCAGTCGGCTCCATCGCGAGAAACCGAGTGACTTTGATAAACGCGTCGATGCGCTGCGTAAGCAGGTTATCAAACGCTCGGCAACCTACAGCAGCAGCACGTTGGATGTCGGAGCAGAAATCGGATTGCTTACGCTGGTTACCACCTGGCTAGACATGGAACCCGTTCCTAATCCGCGTCGCATACATTGGTATACCATGCGTCAATGGTTCCTCAGAGAGCGCGTGTACGAACTGATCGAACGACTTAACAAAACCAAGCAAGGTGACCCGTACCACTTGAAAAAGAATCCTGTGCCGATGCTGGCTCTGCCAACGCATCGCGGAGGCTGGATCGATCCGGTGGTTTTGGTCGAACGTATCAATGAACACTATGCTCCTCAGCATGTACTGCTTGACGATCACGACATTGCACAAGCGATCTTGAGATTGACGCCGGACGGTCGCAGCGAAGCACTGACCAAACTTGGAAAACCAGACCACTACAACGGTGGCAAGGAACTGCGTTATGCGCTTGGGGACAAGGTGGAACTGATTTTCAACTCGAGATATGCGGTGATTCAGCTTGCTGCCGAGCGCGCACGGATTGTCAGCCTCGCCGATGAGAAGTATCAACCGGTGTTGCCAATCGCCCACGCCAGTCTGGGCAGCGGACAACGGATTTTATTGGAAGGAGCACTTCTAGAGGACCCGACGGTACCCTTCGAACTCATGGAGACCGGCTTCTCGTATGAGCCTAAAACGGATTACGTTCACGATCATTTGACTCGCCACCTGTGGCCACAACGATGGGCTGCTATGACGAACCCGATGGATACGGATGCAAGCTGTCTGGCGGGTCACACTAGTCACTTGTTGGATGGTGAAGCGACCTGGACTGCGGCGGCCTGTCGGCTAGCCATCCTGGCAACATCGCAGGATCGTGGCGAGATACGAGTTCTTGCGACTGACGCGTTGGTTGAAGCCTGTCAGCGACTGCTAGTGGTGCCCGAGGTCTTGGGGCATGCGCTGGCAGTGAACTACTCACTGGTTAAGCTGAATCGAGTTTCCAAGGTGCTGTCTGACGTAGCCAAGGTCTCCAAACTTCATCATTGGTTGGTGCTCCGAAGCCTTGAAGCATGCGTCATTGAATTACCCGAGTTGCCGGGCGATTCACATCTCCTTCTGTCGCAGATGGTCGAAAGTGCCATTGCAATTGGTGCATCGCTTCAGCCGAAGACTTGCGACAAACTCAAATCGATCGAAGGCAAAAGCAAGAGCGGAAAACTCGCCAAGCAACTCTTGGGGCTCAGCGAAGAGGCGGAGCACATTGCTGCTATTAATACCGCGATTGTGGACGCCACTTATCAGCGAGCATGCCGCTGGCAGAGAATTGCTTCAGGAAAATGAGAGCGTCGCGAAGTATTTTTTTCGGTTGCTCAATCCACGTTGATTTTCTGCGATTGCGTGCCCCACTTGGTGGCCAACGGTTGCAAATTCTTGCTGGGTAATGAGACGCGCGTCGGACAAATTGCATAGATAGATCTGGGAGGGACGCTACTTCGGCTCCATCCAAGGTCTTTCTATGGAGCACAATCATCGACGCTAACTCTCTCGACTCCCGTCCCTTCGTGGACGATCTGCCGTGCGATGCTGCATCAGTTCGTCGCCGGTCCATTGCTGTGATCCTTCTCCGAGGCATCCGTCGCTGCATCGCGGCCGATCGTGGTTTGAATGACGATCAAAGCCCGATTTCGGCGCAGGTCGAACCTGTTTTGGACAATCTCGGAGACTCTTTACCCGAGCCGCTTGATTTCGTTTCCGACAAACCCCTCTCTGTGTCCGACGTCTCCGAAACACCGGGTTTTGGAAGCGATCGAAACATTCAAGAAGGAGGTAAATCGTGAGCAACGAAGCGAGAAACAAGGACATCGCGGCTCTGCTGGCCAGAGGCGTCATTCGGGTCAAGAAGCAACCACTGGTGGCCAAGGCGATCGAGTCGCAGATGCCAGCGAAGCATGAAGTCAGCAACATTTCGCAAAATTCTGTCAACCACGATTCGAAGGTTTCGCAGAGCCAATCGAGAGACGGAGGTGACGAATGAGCCCAC
>JBGSJT010000072.1:0-3990 GCA_041741715.1 Pirellulaceae bacterium
GTGCGCCGGGACTCATCAATTTCAAGTTAGTGGATTCCCGTTGGTCAAAGGAGAGATCACGGTCGCGGACCACGTGTGGATTGCGACGGAGGCGTTTATTGGCCCCAATGTGGAGATTGCACCGCATGTGGTTATTGGCGCGCGGGCCGTGGTGACCCGGTCGACACAAGCCCACGCGGTTTATGTTGGAAACCCGGCGCGTGCGGTGAAAGGTATCGACCAAGTTGCGATCCCAGGATAGCGATGGGATAAGTAGGAGACCTAGGCCTTCAGCGTTGTTTATCTACACGGTATTGCCAGTCATGATTTCCGTCCGGGCTTGTCCCGGCGGAATCACAACTGGCGGCTACCATCAACGCCTCACAGGCGTTCGCTCACCCCACTTTCCCCCCGAATCGCCTTCGGCGATTCGTGGAAAAAGCGGGGTGAGGGACAAGTAAGCGTGAGTTAGGTAGCCGCCAGTTGGCGCTCCGCCGGTTCAAGCCCGGACGGAAGCGAAGTGATCGGCAAGTGCCTCCCACGACTTGATAAATCTGCCATAATCCCCTGTTCACGATGGGCCAAGCGGTGGTCCGCTGCGTACAGAAAGTGGTAGTAGCTCAAGATCTCTCGCTACCGGTACTGATGAAATCGTTCGGATGAAATATGGTGGAGCCGATTTTACGCGCAATTTTGTTTCTCACGGGAACCTGCTTTTTTTTCGGAAGCTATGGGTTGGCTCCCCTCCCCTGCCGCGCGCAGACAGAAACCACCGCACTGCAACTTCCGGCTCAGCATCCTGAATCCGCATCGCCGTTGAATGTCCAATTCGGGCTGGGGAACTCCTGGAAGCTCGGGCATTTGGTTCCCGTTCGCATCCAACTGACCGAATCGTTGCGGAGCGCGGCCACCAGCCTCGAAATCGACTCGATCGATGGGGATGGAGTGGCAATGATCTATAGTCTGCCAATCGAAGCTCAGAGCGACTCGGGTGACAGAGTGCTGTGGATCCCCATTCGTATTGGCCGTGAATTCGCCAATCTGACATTGCGCGTACTGGGGAAAGAGGGGCTGCTCTACACGGAAACGTTTGACACCGAGGCGACCAGCCAAGTTCTCCCCTCAGCACAACCGCTAGTGATTGCCCTGGGAGCGTCGATGGGGATCGAGGCACTCAATCGATTGAGCGCCGACGGTCACAGCTCGACGTTTTCTACGATCGTGCTGACCCAACCGAGCGAATTGCCGGTCAGTTGGAGTGACTACTCGAGTTGTGACTTGATCGTCATCTCAGGCGAGAATACCGAACTGCTCAAGAAACTGAGTGACGAGCAGTGGTCGGCCATCGAGACCTGGATCCGTCGCGGCGGTGCCTGCATTCTGTCGCTGGGGGAGGAAGCGAGCGAACTAGCCAGTATTCCCCAGTTGGCCTCACTGTTTCCGGGCAAAGTGATTGGCACAGGTCGCATTACTAATCCTGCTGCGGTGGAATCGTTGGTGGCCACTGACGAACCCCTGGATGCGTTCGCTTGTTGCGTACTCCAACCCGAGCGCGGAAGAATTGAATTGACCCTTAGCGATTCACTGGCGCGTCCCATTCCATGGTGGCTGAGTTACTCACTCGGTTTGGGGACCATGCGTTTTATCGCTAGCGATTTAGGGGAACCTGCTTTTGACGATTGGCAGGACCGGCAGCGTCTCTGGGGACGGCTGATTGCTCCCTATTTAGATCGCGGCTTGACCGAAGCCATTGATGAGAAACAAGTGGGTGAGTCTTCGTACCTGGGTTACAACGACCTCGTTGGCCAACTCCGCGCGACGCTCGATGTCTTTCCAGAAGTCGGCGTGATTTCGTTCGGTCAAGTGGCTGCCATGTTGGTCGGTGTGCTGCTGTTGATCGGCCCCATCGATTACTTTGTCTCGGTCAAGTGGCTTAAGCGACCCGATCTAAGTTGGTATTTCGCTGGCGCAATGCTACTGGCCATCACCGTCGGCTTGACGTGGCTGCTGTCGGTGATTCGCCCTACCGAAGTGCATGTCAACACAGCTCAAGTCATTGATGTTGACGTCGCGGGGGAGGTCGCTCAAGGCAAATTGTGGTCGCACATCTACAGCGGTTCAGCTCGCGAGCTCGATGTTAGCGTCCATTCTCAGTCACCACACATCCCGGTGCGTGTCGACTGGCAAGGTTTACCCGGACTTGGCCTCGGCGGTCTACTGTCGCAGTTGAGCACCGATCGTGGCATGCCGACCTACACCATCGCCGCCCAGCCCAATGGCCAAACAACAATGCTCGGTGTCGGTATCCCGGCCGCCGGGACCAAATGCCTGGTAGCCAATTGGATGCAACCCTTTGAGTCGCAAGCGCTTTCCAACCTAAGAGAGATCCCAGGCGTCGATCAATTGGAAGGGGAACTGTCCAATCCACTGGACGTCGATCTACTCGACCCGGTCCTGTTCTATCACAATTGGTTTTACAGTTTGGATAGCCGCATTCTGGCTGGCAAATCGACGACGATTTCTTTTGACACCATCCCCAAGGACATCACGCGACGACTCAATGGACGACACACGGTTGATGGCAACGAATCGACCATCAAGTGGGATCCAGCCAATCGCGATTCGATCGATCGACTACTAGAATTGATGATGTTTTACAAATCGGCATCGGGGCTCTCATACACCAAGCTGGCGCATCGCTATCAACCACAGGTCGACCAATCCAACTTGCTGCAAACCGACCGCGCCATTTTAATGGGCCGATTGGAGCAAGCGTGGGGACAAGTCACCGTAACCAGCAGCGCCCAGAGGGATGGCGCCGCTGCATTGGAAATTAAACAAAATCTGGATCGTGTCTGGTGCCGCATCGCGATTCCAGTCAAACAGAACACCAAGAAGTAAGGTAACCTTAGCATCGAGCGGGAAATAAGTGTCGCAACAATCGTAACCCGCCGCGTTAGCAAGGAAGTGTAGTCCTAAATTCCTGGTCCTTGCTGACGCGGCGGGTTATGATGACCAACAAACTTGCGACAGTTATTTCCCGCACAATGCTTAAACGGTTACGAAGTACAAAAGATGAAAAGGTTTGCCAAGCGTGATCAGGACCAATAATCTCACCAAGAAATATGGCGACATGTTTGCCATTCGCGGCATCAACCTCGAGTTGGAGCAGGGAGATCTGTTTGGCTTTATCGGTCCCAACGGAGCTGGTAAAACGACCACCATGCGCATCATCGCCACACTGCTAACGCCCACCTACGGCGAAGCCTATGTGTGCGACAATTCGATCTACAGTGACCCCGAAGAGATTCGGCGTTTGGTCGGCTACATGCCCGACTTCTTCGGCGTTTATGACGACATGACTGTCATCGAGTATTTGGAATTCTTCGCAGCCGCGTATCGCATTCAAGGGGCTGCGCGGCGGAAGCGCTGCGACGAGATGCTCAACATCGTCGATTTGGATTTCAAACGCGACGCTTACGCCAATACACTCTCGCGCGGTCAAACGCAGCGCTTGGGATTGGCCCGTGTACTATTGCACGACCCACAAGTCCTACTGCTCGACGAACCGCTCAGCGGTTTGGATCCACGCGCGCGAATCGAAATGCGCAATCTACTTCGCAAGCTCGGTCAGATGGGCAAGACGATCATCGTCAGCAGCCACATCTTGCCCGAACTGGCCGACATTTGTAACAAGGTCGGTATTATCAATCGCGGCGAGATGGGTTTTAACGACTCCATCCAAGAGCTGATCAAGACGGTGCGCCCGCAGACGATTTTGCAGGTACAAGTCACCCCTGCCGAGCGCGCCGGTGAGGCAGCCAGTTTCGTGAAATCACAACCGCTAGTCGAAAGCGTCGAGCAACTCGAGAACCCCCGCGGGCTATTGGAAGTGACACTCACCGAGGGGCTGCACGATTACAGTCCAATAGCCACATCGTTAGTCGCTGCAGGCTTTCCACTAAAGCGCTTCGCGGAAAAAGAAACCAATCTCGAATCCGCCTTCATGGC
>JBGSJT010000073.1:0-4307 GCA_041741715.1 Pirellulaceae bacterium
AGGTATTGTATATCTCCCATGGTCTTAGTCATGCTACTCACCTGTCTTCTTGAAACGCAAACTGTAGAACGCGATGTAGAATTGCCAGTTGACCTTCAAGGCGTCTGGCGTATCGAACGTGTGACTTGCGCAATTGACCAAGGAGAAGAACAACCTGTGCCATTAGCGGCGTTATTCAATGACTTTTACGTGATCACCGAGCGAGCAATATCTTCAGTGTCAAGTAAGAGACTGAGCGATCGCAATCGCGAGTACTTCTTTGAAACGGGTCAGAGGTGGGGCTATCACGAGTTCGAACTGCTGGCGCACGAAACTAAAGAAGACACGGAATATTGCCTCGTCCGGGATGACTTAAGTTCCCGTCAGATGATTATTCGAAGAAAAACCGATGCTAGAATTTCCCTATATACGAAGACAAGCAACAAGAATGGCCAAACTGTCCATTCAACATATCATCTATCACTGGCAACTGAAAAGGACCGTCAAGTCGTAGTCGAGCTTCTAAAAGAAGTCAAGAGTCTAATGAAGACTTGGCGAACTAGGCGTTGAACGGAAGCCGCCGAGCCTGTCCAACCCAGAAACAAATCAACTCCGGCGGCTCCGTTAGCGCTATTCGTTCGTCGGCTTAGGCTAGTCATATGAAAATGAAACGTTACGGGTTCACGCTCATCGAAACACTTGTAGTCCTTGGGATCATTGGCGTCTTACTGGCGATTCTGTTTCCGGCTGTCCAGTCTGTCCGCGAGTCAAGTCGGCGAACATTTTGCCAAAACAATTTGCATCAATTGTCGCTTGCTATTCAAAATCACGAATCAATCCGCGGTACGATTCCGAATTTGTACTTTGGCACGTTCCTGAAGCAGCCATACGAAGTTTACGGCGAGTACCACTTCCATTCTTGGCGAACGGCTATTCTTCCTACGCTGGAACAATCAGGACTGTATGAGAGAATAGATACTACTCTCCCTGCGACAGTCGCCTCAAATCAGGCGAACCTCCGTACGTCTGTTTCTGTTTTCTTGTGTCCATCCACTAGCGTTCAAAACGAAGTCGTACCAGATGTCCTTGCCTTCAATGATGGCCAAACAACGGCTCAGATCATCGGTAGCGCCGCACGTAGTGATTACGAGGCAATCGTTGGTGTAATCTATCCAGCGAACCCACCGCGAGTGAGCACGTGGGATCCGCGCGGTGTCAGATATGGGGCATGGGGCGAACCAAAATATAACGTCCGTGCCGGAAAGTCGATCTCGTATCGGGCTGCTCGTCTCCGAGATATCACGGATGGTCTTTCGAACACCGCGTTGATTGGCGAACGGTCTGGTCGCCCCGATTTGCACCGCCGAGGAACGCCTGCAGATCCATATCCATACAAAGACGACGAAATGTGGTTGGATCACCATCAAGCGGCGTGGGGCATAAGCACTCATATCGCGTGGCTTCTTTTCCCCTATGACCAATCCTTGAACCAGACAAACGCAACTGGGATCTATAGCTTCCATTCTGGTGGCGCCAATGTCGGGCTTGCAGATGGCTCCGTGAGATTCTTGTCTGAAAGTATGGATCAAGAACCATTGAACGCACTTGCGACTCGTGCCGCTGGCGACGTTACTAGGATTGACTAAAGCCGACGAACCATCGCATGCACGGGAGCGGCGGTGGCCAGCTGGTTTGTAATTAACATCAACTCCCGCCGCCCCGTGTTGCGGGCACGGCAATCGCATCAAAGTTGCATGAGATTATTAGCTTGGGGCTTGTCTTAGGCAAGTATTTCGCGAAGGATGCATGGGAACGGATTGAGTCCAGTCTAAAAATGGAGTGTTCCAATGCTTGCTTCCCAGGTCATCTCGTTTCAGGCTTGTTTTGAAGTTGTCGAAGAACCCCGCGTGTCCGGTC
This sequence comes from Pirellulaceae bacterium, assembly GCA_041741715.1. Taxonomy (GTDB): domain Bacteria; phylum Planctomycetota; class Planctomycetia; order Pirellulales; family Pirellulaceae; genus Aureliella. The sequence continues at coordinate 1,897 of JBGSJT010000073.1, forward strand.
GCTGCGACCACCCGCTGGATTCGATTCTGTTTCTAGTCGTGGCGGCGGTGATCTCAGGTGCGGACGGTCCGGCGGACATTGAGGACTTTGGAATCGAGAAACGCGAATGGTTGGAACAGTTCGTCGACTTTCCAGCTGGAATTCCCTCACACGATACGATCGGTCGTCTGTTGTCTTTGATCAAACCACAGTCATTGCAAGACGCGCTACTAGCATGGATTTCGGAACTCCGACAAAAGCGTTGTGCGAACGCTGGCGAGGGACCAATGGTAGTCGCTATCGACGGCAAGACGGCTCGTGGGTCCTATACTGATTCCGGGAAGACCAACGCATTGCACATTGTCAGCGCATGGGCAACAGAGCACGGCGTTACACTTGGGCAGTCGTCGGTCGATTCGAAGTCGAATGAAATCACTGCGATTCCAGAATTATTAAAGACCTTGGACTTGAACAATACGATTGTCACACTCGATGCATTGGGCAGTCAGAAATCGATAGCCAAACAAATCGTTAACGGTAAAGGCGATTATACTTTTGCGATTAAAGGCAACCACAAGAAGTTACTGGCGGCAATCCAAGCAGAGTTCGAAGCGGCCAACGAAGCAGGCTTAAGCGAGTCAGGATTCCGCTCCAAAGATATAGTGCAAAAAGGTCATGGACGCAGCGAGACACGGCATTATGTCGTGGGCCCAATTCCAGAGAGTCTTCGTGAGCTGACAAAGGGATGGGCTAATATCAAAAGTATCGGCCAAGCCATCAATGTTACGACTGTTGGCGACAAGGAGACGATCGAAGTTCGGTACTATATTAGCAGCCGCCCGCCCAAGGTTTCGGAGTTTGCCAATTCGGTTCGCAAGCACTGGGGGATTGAAAGTATGCACTGGATTCTGGACGTTGTTTTTGGAGAGGACTCTAGCCGCATCCGCACCAAACATGCAACTGCCAACATGAGCTTCGTTCGGCGTTTTGTAACAAGTCTTCTTAAGCAGGACACTTCACGCTCTTCTTTGAAGGCCAAAAGAAAAAGAGCTGGATGGAATACAGATTTCCTAGAAACTGTTCTGTTTGGCTAAGATTTTGATGCGATTGCCGTGGGGAGAGGGAGCATTCACATGTTTGTGCTTGAAACTATATTGACGGAGGGAATCGCTCAACTTTCGTACTTGGTGGCGGACACCGAGGTGGGTATTGCGGCAGTGATCGACCCTCGCACCGATGCGGAAATCTACGAGCAACTGGCACGCAAACATGGCGTGTCGATGACGCACATCTTCGAGACCCACATCCATGCGGATTTTGTGTCAGGCAGTCGGTCGCTTGCCGCGCGGATGGGTACGGCGAGAATCTTACTCAGCTTTGCCGCCAGGGGAGTTTCGTAAAGTTTCGCGCGAACCTGGCGTCACCACCATCGACACTCGTTCGATGACGGCATTTGGTGGCGGGCATGTTCCTGGAGCGATCAACATTGGGGACCGCCCCGAGATGTCTGCGTGGGTCGGACAAATGTTTGATTTGGACCAGCGGCTCTTGCTGATCGTCGACCACGAATTGGATGTCGAAAGGATTCAGCGATTGATCTTTCGTAGCGGCCATAGCAAATTCGCCGGATATCTGAGTGGAGGCATGAAGGCTTGGGAGATGGCTGGCCTGCCGATGGAACGATTGGAGCAAATGCCCGTTCAGGAGCTACGCGAGTATCAAAAAACGGCAACTGGCCCAATCATTCTCGATGTGCGTTTGCCTGACGAGTGGCAAGCAGGGCATATTCCGGGCGCTGAGCATCATTTCATTGCCGATATGCGAGATCGGATCTTAGGACTGGACAAAGACCAAGCCTACGCGACGTACTGTGCCAGCGGCTACCGAGCCAGCATCGCGTCGAGCCTGTTGAAATCGCGGGGCTTCAACCAGGTCTCCAACGTACCGGGCAGTTGGAGTGCCTGGACTGCGGCAGGTTACACAATCGAAAAAGAAGAAGAGGCGAATCATGCCTAGTTTTATGGAATCGAACGTCGTCCTGGCCGAAGTCGATGCGCTGAACTATCCAGGTCCAGCCTGGTCACCCTATGTCGTCGGTGCGTTGATTGGCGTGCTCTCGATGTTGACGTTTTACTTTTCCAACAAACCGCTCGGGGCTTCGACAGCTTACGCACGTATTGCCGGTATGATTGGCTTGCAACTGGCCCCCGAACATACGCGATCACTGAAATACTTCGACGACCATCCGCCGAAGGTGGGCTGGGAATTGATGCTGGTGTTGGCCGTAGTAGTGGGTCTCTCGGGATTCACATATTGCACCGTGCCGGACTAGTTGAGCTGCATATTAAGCCGACGCGTTTCGCCTCCAATATCATCGGCGGACTACTGTTCGGAGCTGGCTTTGCGTTGTCAGCGTACTGTCCCGGTACAGG
>JBGSJT010000074.1:0-3606 GCA_041741715.1 Pirellulaceae bacterium
AAGTGCTGACATTTTTTGAATACTTGAGACGAAGAGCGTTTGAATCAATCGTTGAAGGGGCCGAACAAGCGGTTGATTTTCTCGAAGCGAAAACGGAGCGCCGCAGTTCGAACGCTGAAAAGGCTCTAACCCAGACTCTGATGAAGCTCGATACGGAGCGAGAGCAAGAAAGCTCACCACCGGCGAACGCGCCGGACAGTGAAGGACTCTTGGCGAACAGTGATCCTACGCTTCCACCACGCCAACGTCGTGGTCGTCCTCGTTCCGATAGCAAGGACGCCTAATGAACGAAAACGAAAAACAAATCGTCTGCGCGCTTGCTGAATCGGTGCGCACCATGACACTCGAGCAAATCGCCGCCACTTGGTGGACTAGTACCCGCTGGGGGAAAAGCCGGGCCAAAGCCTCCCTGCAGGCACTAGTGGGCAGTGGGTGGATACATTTGCAAAGAGCCCTCGTTCGAAAAATCCATCAACCGCTTGGACCGCTGGTCGCCTGGGAGCCTGGTGACGCACAGCCGGAATTTGATGAACTGGCCCGCGTGCTCCACCGACGGGCCATGTCGGACGCGAAATTTGCGACGGTTGCCTACGCGGCAAAACGGGCTGTGCTGTTTTTTGGCAGTGGGCCAGCGCCCTCGGTCAAACTCACGCAATTGACGCATGACCTGAATGTGAGTGAGCTCTACCTGCGCGTATTCCGGTCCCGCGACGATGGCACACGTTGGCTAAGTGAAGACCGACTACCCAGCGACTGGCCGATGCGCGAAAGACCCGACGCAGTGTTAGTCGACGAGTCTGGAAAAACGCTACGTGCCATTGAGTACGGAGGGGACTATCCGGTCTCCCGGCTGCAAGAACTACACACTGCGTTTGCCAACGCGAACTTGGGTTACCAACTCTGGTAAAGGGGAAACGATGAAAGAGCACCTACGTTACCTGACGGAACGCGATCGCAAAATCCTAGAGTTCATTGCTTTGTACCGCATCGGCACCGTTGATCTTTTAGCAACGGCGCATTTTCAGGGTACCAGCCACGAAAATGTCACACGCGTGCTTCGGCGTCTGGAGGGGCGTGGGCTGATTCGCAAAGTTGACGCTGCCTTGACGTACAGCTACTTCGTGCTGGCACCCAGGGGATACGTGGCGTTGGGCTTGGAGGCTCGCACACCACGTCCATTGACCGAACAAACGCTACCGGTGCTGTTGGCGGTTGCTCAGTATTGCGTCAAGAACAACCTTTGCCGCATGACCAGCCGAGAGTTCACCACGACGTTCCCCGAGCTCTGTCGACCAGGCATGAACTCTTCGAACTATGTAGTGATCTCCGACGGCGGCAAAAGCAAGCTCCAAATCTTGGTGGTGGATCGTGGTGGGGCTGCACACCGTATCAAATCCCGTGTCGGAAGAATCATTGGCCAGCGCAAGGGGATTCCCGATTTTGCATCCTTGATGATGGCCGGGCGGTTTCGCATCACCGTACTGACGGGGACGGAAGAGCAGCAAGCAAAAATCGAGCGACGGGTGTCACGGGCTAAGTTCTCTCCCGTGGAAGTGACTTCCTATGTGATTCCCGAGTTAGCGGAATTACTCATGCTGAGGAAGAAATAGATGATCTTTGATTTTTTTCCGATGCACATCGACGACGCGCTCGATTCGAAAGCACTTCCTCTAGTTGACGAGACCGAGCTGAACTATCGACCTCGCCCACTTTCCGATTCCCAAGAACGTCGATTGGTGCTGATCATCTTGTTGGTGGCGTTTCCGGTCGTCGCATCCGTTGGGATTGTGCTTCACTGCCTGTGCATAACCATTCCACTCGCACCGCATATGGTGGTTGCGGGTGCTGTGATGCTGTTCGCCCGAGTTGGCCTTCGTCAAATCACAGGGGCTTTACAAAAAACGGATTTGCAGTTCGCAGCCCTCTACGCCGCCGCGTGTCTTAGCTGCATAGCATGGGAGTTAGTTTGGCGATTCACCGAATATGCAAGTCCGTTAGGCCTGATCGCTGCATGGCTTACGTGCGGTTTGATAGCCCATCAAGCTGCAGCATGGATTCTGGTCGGACCAACGGTGGACCGCGAAACCATGGAACGCTGGCGAGTTAACCTTCCACAACTGATCCCGCACGGGCTGTCGTTCGATTGCCCTGAGCTCCTAACCTACACCGCCAGCCCGGTGTTATTGTTTGTTACCTGGAAGCTGTCGATCTATTCGGTGTCGTACATCGATAGTGGTCTTTGGCTTTGGCCTGTCACTTACTCGGCGAGTTCACTGGGGGTCTGGTTGGCTTGGCACCTGCTCGCCATGGTGATCTTGCCTTTCCCAAATCCTAGCGCAAGTCTTCGGGCTTCGTTGCGGGCGTTCACTATCTTTGCCACCTACGACATCCACGGCTGCCGTGCGGCCGGAATGTTCCGCTTTCCAACTGAATGGTTGCGATCTCCCATTAGACGCTGGTCTCTGCTTGTAGGCGCTCTGGCGGTGACTGGATTCAGTTTTGGAGTGCATTGTCCAAGCCCACTCGACGCCCTGCTGGCGGGGGAATCCTTCGTACTTCAGGCGTTAGCGAACCTCACGATCATTTGTATCTTCGGACCGCTGGTTTTGTGTTCGTCGCTCTGGTTGTGCTCTGGGACTCTGCTTGCTCGTTTCGAAAAGGAATTGTCTACCCATCGGTGCAAGGACACGACGGACTGGGACAACTACGTCGACCGAATCATCAACTCGGGAGACGAAACCGAACAGGAACATTTATTCCTGGGTGCCAGTGAAATTGGAGATTATCCGGTCCTGCTTCATAAGGAGATCCTGGACCAGCATGTGCATATTCTGGGAGATAGCGGTGCTAGCAAGACCGCCTTGGCCATCGGGCCGCAAGCGACTCAATTGATTGCCCGGGCGGATTCGACCGTGGTGATCATCGACCTCAAAGGGGACAAGGCGCTTTTCGAAAGTTGTCGACGAGAAGCGGCACGGACACGAAAGCTGCGGTTTCGATGGATCTCGAACGAGGTCGGCAAGACAACCTATGGCTTTAATCCATTTCTACAGTCGCACAATGCAAAACTGAACGTCGAACAGATGACCCAGCAAATCCTGCAAGGCCTATCGCTCGACTACGGAATTCAGTACGGTGCAGGATACTTTACTGCCATGAACGAGATCGTGATGAACACGATCATGCATCAAGTCGGAGTTCGCTCTTTTGCCGAGCTAAAAGGGCATCTTAGTGACCGTGACTGGTACAAGAATATTGGCTTCGAAGAGGATTGGAAGCAAGCGCGGCACTTGGGAGCGCTCGTTAGTCGCCTGGCCTCAAGCCAAGCGCTCAACCTCACACCAGAGTCGTTCCCCAATGATCCCAGTATTTCGCGGGAAGCGATAGACGTTTCCAACCTGTATGAGGAGCCCCAAGTTGTCTACCTCTGGCTAAGGTCTGCTGTTGAGCCAACGAATGCACCCGCGATCGCACGCCTGTTCCTATGGGCGATGTTCACGGCGGCTAGTCATCAGCCGCAAGACGTGAATCGCGCCTACTTTTTCATTGATGAAATCCAGCAGGTGGTGAGCGACGGTATCAAGCTGATTTTCGAGCAGTTTCGGG
>JBGSJT010000075.1:0-37169 GCA_041741715.1 Pirellulaceae bacterium
GCGATATCCTTTGAGTCGGCCGGAGTCGAACCATTTGCTCACGGTTCGAGGGGCCACCTTACAGATCTTTGCGACCTGTCCTGTGGTGAACACCTTCATATGCAGGATCTCCGTTTTCCTTACGTGTTTTAGAGCCAGACAAATTCCTCTTCAGGAACCCAGTCCAGCCGTGGTCGCCCCTGCCTGTCAAATCGCTCAAAGCACATCACCTTGGGCACGGTTGTCAATCCATTAACAAACACATCTGACAAACACTTGGGTCAGGGCTATCTTGTGAAACCAACCCATTTGACACAGGGCTCAGCTTTCCCCGCTGTCGAATCGGTCTCCGTCGGTCAGTCGCCTGGTGGTCCCGCGATAACGCTCTTCAGCTTCAAAGCCACACCCCCGAGCGGCAATGGAGCCATTGATTCAAAAGCAATCGCGTGTAACAAGCTGCTCCAGTTTGGGATAGTCGAAACCATCAACGGAGAATCAGCGGCGATGCGCGCTAGATCACTACAGACGTAGCCCTAGCTGCAACTCCGGCAAGTCCGCGCACAGCGAGTGCGCGGCTGCTCAGTTAGATTCCCCCCTAACTGAACCAGTTCACTAGCACGCCCTTTCGAATCGATCGATCCGTTGGGACTTTGCAGAACAAACTGTCCGCTCTTAGTTTTCGAGTCAAACGGGGTGTTTACTTTAGCGAGAATGCTCGTTTGCTCAGGAGCAAAGCATATAATCGCTGCCACGGCCTCAGCACAGATGTCAATGTCCGCAAAAACTGCGCCACTTCACATGTTCTCTATCTTTTTGACGCGAACTTAAAACTTTTGTTCCCATGCTAGCAATGTGTTGCGATGATTTCTCTTAAACTTCGCGTAAGACGCCGGAGCAATGATGTGATTGCATTCCCCAGTTCCCCTCTAGGCCCTCAGCTCCGCGGGAAATAACCCATTTCCCCAACTCGTGCTAGCTCGGCCAAGTTGTCGTTTCCTAACTTCTCTTTACACTTCTGCCCCGTATGATGTAGGCTGAACCATTCGCTCGCTCCGCGCGAGTGCGCACCTTAGGATTATTATAAGCCCAATTGTAGGATTGACCCATGAACGGAATCGGACTTCTCGTTCTAATCGTAGCCGCTGGCCAAGTCACCGCGAACCAGCCTAGAACTCAGAACCGCGATTGGGGCTGGGAAATCGATACGCGAAACGCGGACCGAGCTCTGTGCTTTATCGTTCAACTCTCGCCGACACAAGTTGCTGAGATGCAAGACACCGGCTGGGAGTATCCGAGCGACATGCCTGCGGAGTTGGTGGGCCGCGCGACCCGCATCGTCTTTCGCATCGGCACCAATCTGCTACCACAAACTCCCAGCCTGGAAGAGATCAAGCAGATTCCAAGGTACAGTACCCCCGGCGACGTCACCGCGATGCTTGGCCAAGGGAGATTATCCGACGTCGAACCAAACCCGCTTCACAATGTACTGCAGGATCGCGGCACGCCACCTCTGCCGAGTTTTGGCGGAGGAGGCTTTGGCGGAGGAGGCATTAGTGGAGGAGGCATTAGTGGAGGTTTGAGTGGAGGAGGAGCGCCACGCGCACTCGACCCGTCCGCCAATCTGGCCGACCAAGCTCAAGCGGCTACCGGCGCTCTGGCTGAACAGCTCAAGACTTTTGTCCGTGGCACACCCAATCTCCCCGATGCACGCGGCGGATTGCCTGCCACAAATACCAACCCAGCCGGTTCAGGGGCTGCGACTTCTCCCTCGCTCCCCGGCTTTGCCGGAGCTGCTGCAACAAATAAATTCAATCAACCCGACACGACCAACCCTTACAACGACCCCCGGGCTGGTGCCAACGGCAACTGGCAGCCACCCTCCACGCTACCCTACGACAACCGTGGACTCGACAACCGTGGACTCGACAATCGTGGACTCGACAATCGTGGACTCGATGATCGCAACCGGGAGGATGCGACTCGCATGGCTGACAATCGCTACCAGACCCCTGGCAATCCCAACGGCTATGCGGGCAATAGCAGCACAGGTCAGAACTATGGGTACGGCCAGGGTGCTTACACGAGCGGAGCAAACTACGACCCACGCGACCCCGCTTCGCTGCAACGCGATATGTTCAATGGCATTCCAACACGTCAAACACCCGGGGGCGGGTTTGGCAGCTTCAATGGAGGAAACAATTCAGGCACGACGAACCAAACCAACAGTGGTTACGCTCAGGATCGCTTAGGGAATCCGCAGAACCAGAACTACAATCCCAACGACTATCCGAATGGCCAGTCTAATAACAACCAGTTCAATGGCGGCCGGTCAAACAACAGCGGCCTTGCCGGGGACGGCGTCAGTCGCATTGCTGACGTTCCTCCCGGAAGTTCGGGTTTGCCCACTACCGGAGGTCAGAACAATACTCAAAACACGACCACGAGTGGTACCAAGCCCCAAACGCTCGAAGAACAAGCGCTGACTAAATCGACGAAATCCAAGGACAATATTTTGACGGTGTTCTTCTTGCTCTCGGCAGTCGTCAACATTTATCTCGGCATGTTGATCCGCAAGTTGCTGACCCGTTATCGGGCCTTACTCGCCAACATGCGGGGCCAGACCACGCACAACGCGTATTCGTAAAGACTTACTCTGGCAATCCTCGAAAAGGATTGAACCGCATATAGTTCAAATGTCGATAGAGCTCGTTACGCTGTAGCAACTCCGCATGAGTTCCAATGTCGGCGATAGTGTGGTCGTGTAATGCGATGATCGTGTCGCATTGTCGCAGCGTCATCAGCCTTTGCGGTAGCACGACGGTAATGGACCGCGGGCTGACCAAACTCCGCATGGCGTCGAGCGTTTGTTGCTCCATCGTGGCGTCGTAATGCACACGTGGCTCTTCGATGACAAAGATCGATGCGTCGGTCAATGCGGCGCGGGCAATCGCCAAGCGAAACGCCATATCGCCAGTCAAGCGATCGTCGCCGGGTGATATAATCGTAGCCAGGCCATCAGGCAACTGCTGAATCGTCTCGGTTAATCGCGCGCCAGCGAGCGCTTCGTTCACATCCCGCCCCGCGCTCTTGGGATCATCGCGCAACAGGTTATCTCGTACTGAACCAGCCACTAACGTTCCATCGCTGGCCACCCAATGCGCGCACGCCGCTACACTCTGTGGTTTGATGTCGGTCACTACGGTTCCGTCGACCAACATTCTGCCACTGACCGGGCGTCCCAGTCCCATCAGTAGTTCCACCAAAGCATGCGATTGCAAGGGCTGACTTGCCAACACGCCAATCAGCCGTCCAGGTTTGAAGACCACCGATACATTCTCCAACAGTTTGCGACCACTGCTGTCTTTCACCGTCACGTGTTCCAATTCAGCCTGCGCGGAAATGCGGCTGATCGCCTTGAGTTTGTCGTCATTAAACTCTTCCACGGGGAGCGACAGGAATCGCTCTAATTCTTCAGCGGCGGTATCGATCGATTGCAGATCCCGCCACACGCGAAGCAAACGTTGCGCACTGACCGCTGCCGCGCCGACACACAATGCATAGGAGAAGGCGGCTGGTACTGAAAAACTCGTCTGGCTGCGCAAAATTTGTACGGCGATGACGAACAAGAATAAACTTGCCAACAACCCAGCCACCATCAGCAACGTTGGAATCTTCCACGCCGAACTGGTCATGCTCCGCACCGCATCGCGACGGTAGTGCTGCAATTGATCTGCAAAACGCTTCTCGATGGCTGCCGTATCATGCACTGACTCCAGCAGCGGTCCCTGTAGACTTAAGTTAACTAACGTCTGACGTTCTTGCGCTGCCCGTTCGCGAACCACGGGTAACGTCGTGCGTCGCATTCGGTCGAGCAAGCGATAGCACAACACGACCAACAGCGTGGCAATTAAGGTCAGCAGTCCCAATACCGGCTGAATCAAAAATGCAACGCACACGCACGCCACGAACTGCACCGCATGGCGTGGAAAGGTTCGCCACCAGCGACTCAAATTGGACCGCACGCGCGGCAGGTGATAGTCCAGGCAATCGGTGAGCGCGGTCTGTTGGGCCGATAGCGTCCGGACGGTCGCCAGACGCTTGGCATGACCGCGGAGATTGGAGATTAGAGCCACTTCAAACTCCACCGCCGCGCGAAGCACCAAGCGATAGAAAAAGTAAAGCATCACAGCAGCCAGCAGCAACACCAGCAATGAAGCGACGAGTAGGAGACTCACTTCGCTTAGTGGCGACAAACCAGGGTCGAGCAAAGCATGTACGTCTGGGAGCCACTGGGAAAGGCGAATGGGGGCTGTCGTTCCATCTGGCCCGGTGGCGATTAGAGAAGCTACCACGCAGCCAAGCAGCACTGCCAGTGCCGGGACGCACAACGCTACCAAACCACCCACCACGGCGGCCAGCCGCAATTCCCCCAGCCGCCCCGCCCGCCGCATGAGAGAATTTAGAGATTGAGACAACACGCTGCACCTCCCAGAAAATCGAATCGATGAATACTCTGCAGTTTAACTGCAATCGACTCCGATTTTCAGTGGTAGCTACAAGTTTGAAGCAGATCGCCCTGAAACGCCTAGTATAGAGGGCCACACGCCCTGCCCCGTGCCCCTTCGGGGAAACTTTCAATCAGACGAGCGACAAAAAAATGTGCGGCAGAAAGATAAAGACACGTCTGAAAAGTAGCGGTGATCGCCAGACCGCCGGGAGTTCACGTTTTGTAAGACGATGCTACGACTGCAATTCTCCGAACGATGCTTGCTTCGAGTATGTCTATCTTTTTGCCGCACATTTTTTTGTCGCAGTCCACTTGGGGAGAATGGAAGTTGCCGACGCGGAGCTTCGGGCCGCTTTCTTCGTGCGACACTAAAGCAGATTAAAGGCGGCGCGCAGTTCCTCTATCACTGCAGCGGGCATGCTTGAGATGTCGCCGATCGATCGGGCGTTGATGACGGCTTCGGCGGTGGACTCGAGGACCTCCAAGCGATCAAAGGCATCCAACACGTTGCGCCCCGTCACCAGCACTCCGTCGTTCTCCAGAATAGCTGCCGGAGACGATGCGGACACATAGTTGGCGATCTCCTCGTCGTCACGGTACTGCGTGCCATAAGGGGCGCGCTGAACATCGCGGAGGAAGACATAGCTTTCGGGTATCGTCCGCACATCCAATTGTGAGCCGGTAACACTGAAGGCAGTTGCATTCACGGGGTGTGCGAAGACGATCGACTGGATGTGCGGATGCCGGCGATAGATGGCTTGATGGGCTTTGGCCGCGCGACTGGCCAACTTCCCCGCTTCGCGGCGCTGACCGTCAATCAACACGAAATCGTCGACTCGCAGCCGCTCGCGATCGCGCTGCGTGGGGGTAATCAAGAATGACTCAGGCATCTCGGCGGTGGGAGCCAATCGCGCCGAGAAACTCCCTTCGGTACTGATCAACAAGCGTTGACGGCAACCACGGCGAATAAAATCGCACAACGCTCGCCGCAGTTCGCGCTCCTCCGAACTGGCCGGAGGAGGTAAAAACGATTCGAAGTCGACGCTGCGCTGAGCCGCTTGTTGCAACTGCGCGTCGTCCAAGTATCGGATCGGACCTAGCTTGCTCGACTTGATAATCGTTTTGCCCGCAAACTCGAAGGCTTCAAATCGTTCGAAGGCATGCGCCAGCGATTCGCCTCCCACAACGACACCATGATTCTCCAAAATGACGCTATCGCAGCCTTGTGCAAAGCAGGCCGCGATGTTCGCACCAAGCGCCTGACTTCCAGGACACGCATAAGGAGCAAAACCGGTCTGACCACAAACCGCGTGGGCTTGATGGAATAATCGGGTATTGGGAGTTTGGCGACAGATGCTAAACGCCACCAAAGCGACAGGATGTGCATGTACGATCGCGCGAATGTCGGGCCGCGCCGCATAGATGGCTTGATGGAAGGGCAATTCCGATGAAGGGGGATGAGGCCCATCAAAACGGCCATCTTTTTTTACACAAGCAATATCGCCTCGCGTCAAATTCCCCTTATCGACGCGGGCTGGCGAGATCCAAATATCCCCAGCGGAATCGCGAATCGATAAATTACCCCCTGAGGTAGTCGTCATGCGGTAACGATAAATGCGATCCATCGTCTGCATGATCTCATCGCGTGGATGTAGCAGGCTGCGAGTTGTGCTCATGTGGGGCGTACAATCGAAGTGCTGCGATAGTAGTCCATTAAAGTTTCGATTGACAAAACACCACCTCCCATACCACTCTTGTTGACTCCACCGTAAGGCACACCGTGCGGAAAGACATTGTGGGCATTGATCCAACTATTCCCCGCCACCATCGACTCGGCCACACGAGCCGCTCGGGCTGAGTCATTAGTCCACACACTATTGGCCAGTCCATACTGAGTGTTGTTGGCCATCGCGATCGCCTCCTGTTCCGTATCGAAGGGAGCCAAGAAAGCGACGGGGCCAAAAATCTCTTCCTGTGCGGCCACGTTGTCCATCGAGCCCGAGAGGAGAGCTGGTTTCACATAGTTACCTTGCCAACCTTCGACCTGCGCCGCGCCACCTTCCAAGAGGCACTCAGCTCCGTCAGCTTGGCCTTTGTCGAGATATCCCAGCACGCGCTGGCATTGTTTGGCATTCACCACGGGTCCCATCTGCGTTTCGGGATCGAGCGGATGACCGATCCGAACCTTGCGGAGTCGCGTGACACAGTGGTCGACGAATTCATCATAGATCTCGCGCTCGACTAACCAACGTGTCGCGTCACAGCAGACTTGCCCCGTGTGAAATGTAATCGCACCGACGAGCGCTTCGGCTGTAGCTTCAACATCGACATCCTTGAAGACAACCGCTGCTCCCTTGCCGCCAAGTTCCAATTTGACGGGAACCAAGTTGCGTCCACACACTTCGCCTACCATCCGTCCAACTTCAGGGGAGCCGGTGAAAGACATACGTTTGATTTTTTTATTGGCCGTCAAAGCCGCCCCAGCCGTCGCGCCACGTCCGGTGACGACATTGATCACACCTGGCGGGACGCCTGCTTCAATAGCCAGCCGAGCTAGGTAGATTGCAGATAGCGAAGTGTCTTCGGCCGGTTTAATCACCACCGTGTTACCAGCTGCCAACGCCGGTGAGATCCCCCAGCCGATCAATAGGAACGGAAAGTTCCATGGGAAGATGAAGGCACAGGCGCCCCAAGGTTGTTTGAGGGTCCACGCCTCGTGACCCGGCACATCCAGCTTCGTTCGAAGTTGCACAGTTTGTGACAATTTGACAAAGTAACGCAGCGTATCGACGAAGTTCTGCACGTCACCTTGCGCTTGGGCTTCAATCTTCCCCGCGTCGAGCGCTTCGATCTGCGCGATGATCGGCTTATGCTTTTCGACGGCGTCGGCCAAGCGAAGCAGAATCGCGCTCCGTTGCTCCGTTGGCAATTGGCTCCACGGGACAAAAGCCGACGCGGCTACGTTGACAGCGTGATCGATATCGGACACCGACAGGTCGTAGATCTCGCCTAGTTTCTGTCCCGATCCTGGATCGATTGTTTCCACCGTATCTTTGCTGATCGGGACAAAATCTTGTCCAGCCACAACCGACGGGAAGAACCCTTTGCTTAGAAACGCTTCGACTTCGGGGAGGAGTTGAAGTCCGATGGCAGTAGTCATAGTCGTACCCTAAATGAATGTTACGCGTTTCATGAAAATCGCTGATCAGTGGTTTCTCTTTTTCTTTCTCTTTGCTTCTAGCTTCTAGCTTCTAGCTTCTAGCTTCTAGCTTCTAGCTTCTAGCTTCTAGCTTCTAGCTTCTAGCTTCTAGCTTCTAGCTTCTAGCTTCTAGCTTCTAGCTTCTAGCTTCTAGCTTCTAGCGGCGGAGCGATCCGCGACTTTGTTATCCCGGTCGCCCCATCCAGGCTGGCGTACTAACAAACCAGCTTAGGGTGCCAATCAGTGCTGTCCACTGCACCGTTTCCAATTGAATTGTACCAGCAAACATTAGCCAACAGGGAATGCTGACCAGGGCCAGCGACAACAGCGATAGAATTTTAGCCGCAGCACGCATGTCAAACTCCTCTTCCAAGGATCGGTCGCTGAAACACGCGACTCAATAGCAAGTAAAGCCCGCCACACACCACCCAACAAGGGACGACTAAATAGGCCGCAAACAAGCCTTGCACAAAAATAAAATAGAGTCCAATCAGCACTGGTAGTAACCATGCAATGAGCACGGCTAGATTGTTAGTCGTTCCGCTGCGCAAGGCGTATTCATCGATCAAACCGAATCGTTTCATCAAATAGAAATCGACGAAGATCACTGCTCCCATCGGCCCCAGCACGGTTCCGTAGGTCCCCACGAAACCCAACAACTGCGCCGAAAGATTCGGAAAAGCGCCAGCCAAGGTAGCGATTGCTCCAGCCACTAAAGTCATCGCCGTTCGCGAGCTGCCGGGCAACACGCCTTGAAACGCCAAGCCTGCACGGTAAATGGTCGGATTGGCCGTCGTCCACCCCGCAATCACCACGCAGATAATTCCCGTCCACCCCAGCGACTGGAAGGCGAGCAAACCTGGATTGGCAGCAACTTTACCATCTCCCCCCAGTGAAAGACTTGGCTGCAGCTTGATCAACGCCGCCAGCATCAATGCGGCTGCGATCCAAGCCATGTAGTGACCGAGAAACATGCCAATCGCAGGTGCCCAGCCCGAGGCTGAGCTGCGAGCAAAGCGGAAGATCGACAGGTCGGCCATGCCAAAGTGCATCGCCCCATTGCACAGCCAAGCGAAGACCACGATTTGCCAAAAGCCAAAACTCTGCGGTCCATTTTTTTCTTGTACAAAGTTGACTGCATCGGTCCAGAATTTCCCTTCGCTGAGCGCTGTGACATTGGTCGCGTCCAATTGTGCCAATGACACGACACCGCACGCAGCAAAGATGGCGATCATCCACGGTGCGGCAATGTTGGCGACTCGCGCCACTCGCTCGTAGCCACCGGCGGCCACTGCTGCAATGACCACTCCCACCAAGACCACCAGCGCAGTGAATGAGGGGTTGCTTAAACCGAGCATGGCTACGGGGACATCAAAGTTGATCCCCATCGGCACTCCCACGGCTGATGCGGAGACTGTAATCATAGCACCCGCTAAAAAACAGAAGAGCAAGCCATTGATGACGTTATAAAACTTGACCAACGATCCCCCGGCGATCCGCTCAAGTTGATAATAGAGGGTCAGGCGCTTGGCCATCGCGATGGGTGTTACCAAATAACGCCACGTGAGGACTGCTAAAAAGTTACCCAGCAGCAAACCGATCAACAGATCTTGGAGGCTCGCACCGGCGGCCAGGAAGAGTGGGCCGATCATGAACTCGGTCCCGGCAGCATGTTCGCCCGCGTACATCCCCCAGAATTTGCTAGAACCCATTAACGCCTTCTGTGGAACTGGTTCCCGCTCGAATTCGTGGCTCGCGCTTTCGGTCTCTTCACTCATGCGTTGTTCCAGGTTCTAAGTTCTAAGTTTTAAGTGACTAATGACAGTGGCGTGGCCACTAAAGATCGAAGTTACTGGCGATTCTCCAATTTAACTAGCTTGTCAGGCAGGTTCTCGTACACGTCACCGTTCCATCGGGTAGATCACTGCATCGAGCGCAGAAAATATCCACTACTCTTCCCACCTAGGCAACTCCACTGGACAGGCTGGTGGTAAATCGAATTCATTACTTCGAGCGCTTAAGATATCACATGGAGTTCCCAACTCAACACCTTCGACCACACTGGCCTCAGCCAGTGCCACCCACTCCACTACTCCATTCCCCGCTCCCCCGTCACGCCTCGACTCGGCTGCCGAGCAGGACTAGGAACTGCTGCATCCACGCGGGGTGGGCTGGCCAGGCGGGGGCGGTGACGAGATTGCCATCCGTGTGCGCGGAGTCTAAACCACTGGAGGGGAGTACGTAAGTACCGCCGCTTAGCGTTACTTCGGGGCCGACCGCTGGGTAGCAACTACACTTCCGACCGTTGAGCACTCCGGCGGCAGCCAATATTTGCGGACCGTGGCAGACGGCCGCGATCGGTTTGTTCGATTGGTCAAAATGGCGAACGAGGTCAAGTACTTGAGGATTCAATCGCAGGTATTCTGGGGCGCGGCCGCCGGGAATGACCAACGCATCGAATTGCGAGTAATCGAGCGTATCGAAGTCACCGTTAATGGCAAAGTTGTGCCCGGGCTTTTCGCTATATGTTTGGTGTCCTTCGAAATCATGGATGGCGGTAGCGATTGTCTCGGTTGGTTTTTTGCCTGGACAGACAGCCACACAGCGATGCCCCACCATCAGCAACATTTGAAACGGGACCATGACTTCGTAGTCCTCCACGAAGTCCCCCACCAGAAACAAAATGTTTTTTGCTGCCACGAGTTTAATACTCCTCTGTTTCTTCGATGTTCTTCTTTTTTCGTTGATCTAAGTCTTGGCTTTCGCGCTTCTGCAAATACAGTTTGATGGGTACTTCGCCGAAGGGCAGGTTGTCGCGACAGACGTTGATCAAATAGCGTTGATAGCTGGGTGGAAAGCCTTGTGGGATGTTGCACATCAAGATTAACGTTGGCGGCGTGATGGCGATCTGCGAACCGAAATAGATTTTTGGTCGGCGATTCATATACAACGGAGGCTGTTGCTGTTGCAGGGCCGCTGCCAACAATTTGTTAATCGAAGCGGTGGGGACGCGAGTCTGCGTTTGCTTGAAGAGCATCTGCGCATGATTGAGCAGCGTTTTGACATTTTTGCCCGATTCGCCGGTTATAAACGCGATTGGACAATAGGCCATGGTTGGGAAATGCTCGCGTAGGTAACGCACCCAGCGCTCGGTGGGAACTTGCCCTGCCACCTTGTCCCATTTGTTGACGACGAAAATACAGGGCTTGAATTGTTGTTCGATGTAGTGCGCTAGCTGCTTGTCAACTTTACTGATCGACTCCATACAATCGAAAAATAGTAGCGAGACGTCAGCCCGGCGAATGCTGCGCTGTGCGCGATGGAAGCCATAGAAATCGATGTTGGTACGAATGCTTTTGTTTCGTCGCAGGCCAGGCGTGTCGATAGCCACAAATTTGTGACCATCGAGATTGAAATGCACGTCAACACTATCGCGCGTCGTCCCAGCGACTTCGCTGACAATCATGCGTTGCGCCTGAGCCAGTGTGTTGACGAAGGTGCTCTTGCCAACATTGCGACGACCGACGATCGCCAACTTCATGCGCGGTGCGTCGGTCTCTCCCTCGTCGGGAGTGGTCTCAGGTAGACGCTCCAGGATTTCATCAAACAACATTTGCTTGTTGCGATTCTCCTTGGTACTGATTGGAATCAACCAGCCGCGACCGAGGCGGTGAAACTCAAGTGCGGAATTGTCCAATCCAGCGTGGTCGGTCTTGTTGGCCAACAATAAGATCGGCTTTTCTATTTTGCGCAACCGCTCTGCCACACGTTCGTCCAGCGGGGTCAAACCAGCCTTGGTATCGACCACAAACAGCAACACGTCAGCTTCGTCGATCCCCATCTCGATCTGCTGTTCGACTTGTTTGGTCAGATTGTCGACATCCTCGATACCCATCCCCCCTGTGTCGACCAGTTCAAAGAAACGGTCATCGTGCTCAATCAATATCGTTTGTCGGTCGCGTGTTACCCCTTCCATGTCATCGACGACGGCTAGGCGGCGCCCATCGAGCCAGTTGAAAATGCTGCTCTTACCCACATTGGGGCGGCCGACAATAACGACGCGGGGAATAGCCATGAGAGAGCAGCACCAGTAGGCAAACGAGGGAGAAACCTTAAGTTTAGCCGGTCGCGCGGGAATTCGCGAGGTGAGGGGTGCAGGGCGCACCTCAGGCGATACCCGTGAACTGACGGTAGCTGCCAGTTGCACGCCCCGCCCAGGCAGGCCGGACGGAAGCGAAAGTAACCTGAGGTTTCTAGGACTAGCCAAAGGCATTACGGGTATGATGATGGATACAGAGAGGCACATGGGGAATTAGGACATGGCGGACGAGCGAACTAAAATTGAAACTGCTTTGGTGCAAATGCTGGAGAATTTCCGGCGGTGTGGCGTGACGCGCTTTGCTTCACTCTCTAGCAGCGAGCTGCCGGAGGGATTGTTGGGTCGAGTTGCCGCGTTACATCAAACGCCAGTGGCGATGGACGCGGTGCGCACAACGCCACAACCACTTCTCCAGAGAGTTCCTGCCCAGAGGGGGCCAGTCGAGCAGGGGGCACTCGAACCGGTTCCCTCACTGGTAAACCCGACGACCAGAGTCCAAGCGAGTAACTCTCCTGCGGCTCTCCTTCCATTATCGACTGGTGGATCAATAACCGAGCTGTGGAGTCTACCTGTCTTAAGTAGCGACCAACGGCAACAGCGATTCGACGCACTCTCCAGTCAGGTTTGTGATTGTCGCAAGTGTGCGGCGATTGTCGGCTTCCGGCAACAGACGGTCTTTGGCGATGGTCCGCTGCAGCCATTGGTCTGCTTCATGGGGGAAGCACCGGGAGCGGATGAGGATCGTACCGGTAAGCCGTTTGTTGGAAAGGCGGGCCAGCTACTGACCAAGATCATTGCGGCTATGAAACTCCGCCGCGAGGATGTCTATATTCTCAACGCGCTCAAGTGCCGACCACCGCAGAATCGCACTCCGGTCAACGATGAAATTGACAACTGTCGCCCCTACGTGGAGGAGCAGCTCGATGTCCTGCAACCGCGTTTTATCGTTTGCTTGGGATCGGTGGCGGTGCGCTCCATTTTGCGCTCGGAATCTTCGATTGGTCGTCTGCGTGGGCAGTTCCACCAATATCGTGGTGCTCGGGTCGTGGTGACGTATCATCCCTCTTATTTATTGCGCAACGAGAGTGCGAAGAAACTTGTCTGGGACGACATGAAGATGTTGATGGCCGAACTACAATCGCTACAAACCTCATAGTTGGGAGCTGTATCTGGGTTGGTGACTATTTTGCATCGATCAATCATCATCCCAGATAACTGGCCGCCCGCCTACGGAAAGAAAATTAGCTAGACTTGAGTGCCGACTTGTGCGCGTCATGGCTGCGTGAAAGAATCCCAATGAGTCTTCCGGAATTCGAATACCTCGGTCCCTACAGAGTGGAGCGAACGCTTGGGCGTGGCGGTATGGGGACCGTCTATAAGGGAGTGCATGCCAAAAGTGGCGAGCCGGTAGCGATAAAGGTTATCGCTACGGGGATCGCCAACAACATGCGTTTTAGACGCCGCTTCGCAGCAGAAGTTGAAACGCTCGAGCGACTCAGGCATCCGCATATCGTCCAATTGGTTGGGCATGGCGAAGAGCAAGGCTTGCTGTTTTACTCGATGGAGTACGTCGACGGACATTCGCTACACGATCATCTGCGACAGCACCAACGTTTGCCCTGGGATGAAGTGATTCAGATTGGCGTCGAGACTACGGCGGCACTTAAGCACGCGCACGACATTGGAATTATCCACCGCGATCTCAAGCCAGCCAACTTGATGTTGAACAAGTCCGGCAGGATCAAGCTAACCGACTTTGGGATTGCGAAGTTGTTTGGTTCCACTGACATGACCGCTGCGGGTTCGGTGATTGGTACGGCAGACTACATGCCGCCTGAGCAAGCGGAAGGGAAGGCGGTGACGGTTCGCAGCGATTTATACAGTCTGGGTGGCGTGCTGTATGCGCTGTTGGCAGGCAAGGCACCGTTTGGTGGCAAGAGTATCCCCGAAGTTCTTTATTCCGTGCGTTATAACGCTGTGCCCGATCTACGCGACCGTGTCCCCGAAGTGCCACGCGAGCTGGCCGAATTAATACACCAGTTGTTGGAAAAGGATCCCGGTCAACGGCCACCGACTGCGTTGGTGGTGGGCAATCGGCTGAAATCGCTGCAGCAGGGACTGAAGCGGCTGGCTTCGAGCGGCCAGACGCATACTCCCTACGCCGAGCAGAAAGTGGTCAAACCACCTGGGCCGCAGTTGACTTCGCTAGACCTGTCCGATGTCGACGACCACGAACTGCGGTTGACCAGTACCTCGCATAGCAGCGATCGCGAGTCGCCCCAGCATTCGCCCCCTGAACTAAAGTCAGAGAATTCAAAATCCCCCGCCAGTCAGAAGGACGGTCAGCGGGACGCTGAGAGCGATAGCGAGCACGACTCGGCACAGCCCCCGTTGGGGACACATGAACTGCAAACGCTGGCTGCTCCCGAAGGAATGGTCCCCTCCCCGAGCGAAGAAAAGTTTACGGCTATCGCGGGTGATGGTCAGGCACCAGCCGGCAATTCAGCCGATGTATCTGGTGATTTTCGTTCCGCCTCACCCAGCGCCGCGCCATTCACCAGCGGCGGACCAAGTCACTTCACTCCGATTACGGGCAAGCCCGCCAAGACGACGGTCTTTGGTGTCGACGATGAACCTACGCAGCCAGGGTTCGATTGGGTACACTACGGCTCGATCGCGGGACTGGTGGCGTTGCTGTTGGGCTGTATCGGATTGGGAGGCTGGCTGCTCCGTCCCCATTCGGCCAATGCGCTCTACGATCAAGTAACAGCGGCCGTCGCATCGGGAGATGACACGCAACTAATTCAGGCCAGCGATACAATTGATGAGTTCCTGGCTCGTTTTCCCAATGACGAGCGGAGTGCCGAACTGCAGTCGTTATCCGATGAAGTGGAGTTAGGGAGGTGGACCAGGCTCCTGCAGCGTCGCGCATCGCGTTCGGGCGGGACAGAGAGCTTGAGTGCGATGGAACAAGGTTTTCTGCAGGGAGTGAGTCTTCTTTCCGAGGATAGTCAGCAAGCCAGTGAAAAACTGGCTGCCTTCGTCGAAGTCTTTGGTGCCATCAAGGACTTGCCGCGCGACGAACAGCGCTTGCTTAACTTGGCCGAGTATGCGTTGCGGGCGGGAACAACACGGCTGAGTTCAGATGTCCCTGAGTCGGTCGCGCAGTTGCAGAACTTAATCGAATCGGCTGAGAAATCGATGTCCCCAGAAGCTCTCCAGGCCTACTATCAGAATCTGCTCAGGCTGTATGGCGATGTGCCGTGGGCCAAGCCACAGATGGATCGCATCCGCAAGCTACTGACAGCGGGTAATTGAGTGGCCATACGCGTATTGTGCTGCAGCGGTTCGCTGGAGGGTGGAGGGAGCGAGCGCCAGCTTTGGCAGTTGGCCACTGGACTCGACGCAGAACGTTTTGAAGCAGAATTATATTTGCTCTATCGACAGGGACTCTATCTATCCCAGATCCCACCGCGAATTCCCGTGCATGATTTTTGGTCCAGTCACTCGCCACACCGCTTCGGCTGGCCCGGACAAATTCGTCGTCAGCAGATCCAACAACTGCGACAGATCATCCGTCAACAGAAAATTGACGTCGTGTATGATCGCACGTTTCACATGAGTTTACTCACCGCAGCCGCCTGTCGGGCAACTTCTACGCCGCGAGTTTCGGTGATCGTCAGTCCACCCAGCCTCGATTTCACGCGGAGCAGAGAGCGTTTTCGCTGGCTGAAAAAGCGATTGTTGTCGGCCGCGTATCGCGATCTACTCTGCCGACCGGTGGCCGTCTCCGATGCAGTTGCCGACGACGCAGCCAGTTTTTACTCAGTGCCACGCGCACGGTTTGAAACAATCGCTAGTCCGATCGATGTCGCCGCAGTCGAGCGAGCCGCCAAGGAAATCGATGCTGACTGTACACGTGTAACAGCCACTGAGGGGCTATTCAAAATCGCCGTCGTGGGACGACTTTCTTCCGAGAAGGGGCAAGCCCTAGCCATTGCGGCGGTAAACGAGCTCAAGGCGACCCGTCCTCAACAAGCTGTGCGTCTAACCATCATCGGCGATGGCCCCGATCGGCAGGCGCTCGAGCAAGCAGTCATCGCAGCCGGCTTGGAAAGCTGCGTCCAATTTACCGGTCGCCTAGCCAATCCCTATCCTTGGATTGAAGCAGCCGATCTACTATGTATTCCCAGCCGCTACGAAGGGTTGCCAAATGTGGCCCTAGAAGGGATGTGCTTAAGGTCACCCATCGTGGCGACCGATTGTAGTGGTGCCCTGCGCGAGTTATTGGGGAAACGCGAGCGGGGTGTGCTCGTCCCAGCCGACGATGTCGATGCGCTGGCTGCTGCTCTTCGCGAGCGGCTTGATGCTCCCGAAGCATGGCGTGAGAGAGCCAGGCAAGCCGCGATGTGGGTCCGCGAGCACCATGCATTGCAACCTTGGTTGGACCGCATGCAACAACTTTTTCAACAGCGAATAGCCTCCAGGAAACAGACGTGAAGGATAGCAAACTAGTGGAGATCGATTGTTCTCAACTGTCGCCAAAGGCATTGGCCGAACTATTGCGTGGAGAGCAACTTCGATCCGCGCCTGGCGAAACTCGCGTGGAGCTGACGGGGCTCGATGCGGGTTTCCCGCCATCGGGATTGTGTGCTGGACTGACGGAGCATCTCACAGTGCAAATACCCGGCAGCGTGGGAGACTTCTGTTTTTTGCTCGGTGCGGAAGCCATTCTTGACGTGCGTGGTGAGGCGCGGGACTGCGTGGGGCATTCGATGGTTTCAGGGCAAATAACGATTCAAGGGAATGCGGGGCACGGCGTGGCAGCTTACGCCAAGGGAGGTTTCGTGGCTGTGCTCGGACAAGCTGGCAATGGCTGCGCAGTTGGACTCGACGGTGCGGACGTCCTCGTTCGCAGCCGAGTTGGTGATCGCGCGGGGGAATCGATGCGGAGCGGCACTTTGGTGTTGGGCAACGGTGCTGGTGAAGAGCTGGGGGCGGGTATGCTAGGTGGAGTGATCTATGTCCGGGGTGAAGTAAAATCGAAATCGTCTTCCGTGCGTATGGATCGTTTCAAAGAGGCCGATTCACTGCGGCTTAGTTTGCTCATGGCTCGCGCGGGGATCAAGGCCAGCGGTGCTGAGTTCAAAGTCTATCGCGCGAAGGGAGGTGTGGCATGAGTGTCGGGGAAGATGTGCTGCACGAACTCTGCTTCGTTCAAGCAGAGTTGCCACCAGCGACGGGGCGGGGCAACGACGCCTGTTCCACTACCACCTGCGCTCTCGGAGTTCGAGGTAGCGCACGCACTTTTCAGTTCGGACTCCCGTTCTTCGTGCGTGGGCTGCGACCGTTCGCAGTGGGAACCGCCTGGAATATATTTTGTAGTTTACTGCGCCAGCACGGAATTCCACTCTTCAGCAGTGTTGCCGATTTACATTCAGTAGCAGCCTCGGCAGTCCCGCCGCGCTGCGGAATTCGAAACATCAACCAACCCCTAGATGTCGCAGAACTTACCACTGCGGACGCGTTTGAACTCGCCTGCTGTGAAGGCCTGGATGCGGTGGGTGTGAGATCCAGCGGCTCCAACCAAAACAGCCAGCGACAACGTTGGGGTTGGTCGCAAGAGTTCTTACCAGAGCAGCTCGGCGGATTCGTTAGCGCGGTTCGTCAAGCCGCTGGTGGCGATACACCGATTGGCGTAGGTCTCCCACTGGGGGCTCATGTGGAGGATCTGCGCCGTGCGCTCAGAGCTGGTATCGATTTTATCAGTTTGACAAGTCGCTTCCAGACACTCGAGGCCGACGATGTTCGAAGTGTAATGCAGTGTCGCCAATTGACTCGTGAGATGGAGTGCGACGATTTGCCAATACTAGTTTCCCCCCCACGCATTAATTGGGATCAAGCGCACAAGTTGCTGGCCTTGGGGGCATCGGCGGTATGCATTGACAGCTTGCTGCGACCGCTGATTCCAGCAGCCCCCACTACGGTCGACGATTTGGGCGTGGGCATGCTAAGTAGTCTGACCCCAAAAGCCAGTCGCAAGGCCCCCGAGCTAACCACCATGTCAGCCGCGCTCGACGCAGCTAGGCTAGAATTGGTAGAACGCTTGCAGAGTTGCGGTGCGCACGACCTTAAGAATTTCGGCGCACACGTGTTGCGCAGTTGTTCGCCCCGCGCCACGCAACTCACCGGCATTCCGCCCCTAAAGTGGTCCGATGCTCCACCGTCGGAACTCTCACATTAACTAGTGGCTAGATGCTAGGTGCTAGATGCTAGTGACCGCTATCTTCTGTTCGATCGAGAGTTACCATTGGATTGAGACTTGCCGCCAGGTTGTTCTCCTCCTACATCTTGATTCTGATCGGGCTGGGCTTGGTTTGGATCTCCCTTTTGCTTTGGATCCTGACTCTGGCGCGGTGTATTGAGGAGCTTATTTAAGGCGTCACGGACCGATTGGCCGCTGACTGTTGGATTGAGGTAGTGAACCTCCATATTCCCTTCGCGGCGCGCACCAGCGTCCAGTTCCTTGACCATGTTCACGATCAATTCCAGCAGCGGCTTCCCTTCGGCTGAAATCAAGATTGAGTTGGTGGCGGCGTCGACTCCCACTGACAATCGCCCCTTAAAGGCAAAGCTCATTCCACCGCCAGCACCCACACTGCCACCACTACCTTTACCTTCGCGTTTGTTTTCCTCACCGGCTGGTTCTTGAAATGTTTTGTCGTTGGCGCTCAACAGATCGCGATATGCTTCCTTGATGGTATTGGCGATCGACTCGGCCCGTGAATACTGAATGCGAACCAATTCCGTAAAACGCGATTCGTCTTCGTTGTTGGGTTCTGGGACATCCCACAACTCGATCAAATCCTTAATCGTCTGGCGATCAATTTCATCAGCACCTTGCACGACGATCGTATTGGTATCGTTATCTGCGATGAATCGCAATTTCGGCCGATCGCCCAGCTGTCGAGCTTTTTCTTTTTCCTTGTTGTCGTCGAAGCCGTAGAAGAAATAGCCAAAGCCGCGATTGTTTTGGTTGTCCTCTTCCTTCTCGAAATATTCGTCTAAGTTGAGTTTGATCCATGTGGCGCGTGCATGTTCGACTTCAAAAATATCGTAAGGTCGGCGCGGTGGCCGATTGGCTTGCATGATTTCTTCCAACCGATCGAGCGCGGCGGGGTCGCTGGACTGTAGTACTAGATTGCCAGCTTTGTCGACCGTGATCGTTATCGGCGAGGCCGCTGGCGGCTCTTCCGTGGCAGACGGGGACGGCGTCTGTCCCCGCAGCGAAACATGAATCACTAGCAGCAGCCAAAACGCCACGCATGTCGATTTATAAGTAATGGACATAGATGACTCACTCACGACTAGAAAAAAAATGCCGGATAAGAATTGCGGGAAAAGAAAGGTACGGCGTCAGTCTTCGGGGATTGGCCAGATAGAACCGTACGCTCGCTCGGTCCCCTCATTATAGTCGAAATTGGGGGTGAGGGAGCAGCCAAAACGCAGCCAATTTTGGACACTTCTCGCTTTTTGGACACTTCTCGCTGAACGCCACCCTCTGGTTCCCAGGCAGGAGCCTGGGAACGAGCCTGTGCGTGGTGGCGTTCAGCGAGAAGTGTCCAATTTTGAGGGTTTTAGTGGGGCGCTCCTGCCGGGTGCAACTATGTGGATCTCAATCGCGTAGCAGTGGCAGGTGCTAGCCTGGGATGCAAATCCAAGGCTAGCTACGCAACACTGTAAAGCACTTAGCGGCGGCGGAAGAGTGGTCCACCATAACGACACGTGTCACCGAGTTCTTCTTCAATCCGCAACAATTGATTGTACTTGGCCATGCGGTCGCTGCGCGAGGCAGATCCCGTCTTGATCTGCCCCGTTGACAGTCCCACGGCCAAGTCGGCGATGGTTGAATCTTCGGTCTCGCCACTTCGGTGGCTAGAGATCGAGGTGTAACCATTGCGGGTGGCCAATTGAATCGCGTCAATGGTCTCTGTCAAACTGCCGATCTGATTGACTTTGATCAGAATACTATTGGCGATCCCTTCGTCAATTCCGCGCTGCAGCCGCTCGACGTTGGTGACGAACAAATCATCGCCGACCAACTGCACTTTGTGGCCAACTTTTTCAGTCAGCAGTTTCCAGCTTTCCCAATCGTCCTCCGAGCAACCGTCTTCGATGGAACAGATCGGGTACTTATCGACCCAGGCGGCTAGGAAGTCGACCATTTGCTCACCGGAAAGTTTCTTGCCGTCGATCGTGTAGACTTTCGACTTGGCGTCATAGAATTCAGTGGCTGCGACATCTAGGGCGATAAAGATCTGCTCTCCCGCCGTGTAGCCCGCTTGGCCGATGGCTTCCATGATCAGATCAAGTGCCTCTTGGTTACTACCCAAATCGGGAGCAAAGCCACCTTCGTCGCCAACAGCAGTATTGAGTTTACGACTGCTGAGAACTTTCTTCAGATGATGGAAGATTTCAACTCCAGCGCGAAGTGCATCGCTAAATCGATCAAAGCCGAGTGGCATGACCATGAATTCTTGGACGTCGACCGAGTTGTCGGCATGTTGGCCACCGTTGACAATATTCATCATCGGTGCGGGGAGGATGTGGGCGGCAGTACCACCCAGATAGCGATAGAGTGGCAATTGCGTGAAGTCGGCGGCTGCCTTGGCGACGGCGAGCGAAGCACCGAGGATCGCGTTAGCCCCCAAGCGTTTCTTGTTGGGGGTGCCATCCAAGTCGAGCATGATGTGATCGATTTCACGCTGATTGACGGCATCGAGTCCAATGAGAGCGTCGGCTATTTCGCCGTTGATGTGCTCTACTGCCTTTAGGACACCTTTACCGAGGTAGTGGCTCTTGTCCCCATCGCGCAGCTCCCAGGCTTCGTGTGCTCCGGTGCTGGCACCGCTGGGGACGGCGGCACGACCCAGCGAGCCGCCCATCAATTCGACATCGACCTCTACGGTTGGATTGCCGCGACTGTCTAGAATTTGACGTCCTTGTACACCTTGGATAATGCTCATGGCTGGGCTTTCTGTTGTGAAAGTCGCTGATCGCTCCGCCGATCAGTGGTATTTGCAAATTGCATATTGGAAGCGTCAACCTAGTAGTTGACGCTAAAGCGACTGATCGGCGGAGCGCTCAGCGACTTTCACACTAACCCGTGAACGGTTATCTACTCGGCTGCGGTGTGCTGGCGGTGATGGTGTGCTGGCGGTGATATTGTGCTCAAATCATCAAAATTTGCCAGCCGGGGGGACGGCAATCGGCTAAGCATTGCGAGGAACGCCCTGGGGAACTTACAATGGGAGTGGTCTGGCTAATACATTCGAAGTTCGCAATCTTTAAGTTGAAAAATGTTTTCAGGACTCGTAGAAGCCCAAACGCCAATTCAGGCCATCGAAACTGAGGTCGGAGGCATCCGTTTGACACTGGCCCGACCAACATGTTTTGACGACGTGGCGCTGGGAGACAGCATCGCTGTTCAGGGGTGCTGCTTAACCGTCGTAGACCTGAGCGGCGATCGGCTCTGTTTTCAGGCTGGTCGAGAAACGCTGTCAAAAACTTCGCTCGGACGACGTCAAGTTGGCGACTTGCTCAATGTCGAGCGAAGTTTGGCCCTAGGAGATCGACTGGGGGGGCACTTAGTTACCGGCCATGTCGATGGCCAAGGAGAGTTGGACTCGCGAACCGATGAAGCTGAATGGTCGACGATGGTAATCCGTGGGCCGCGTGGGCTGATGCTGCAAATGGCTTCAAAGGGATCGATAACAGTTGACGGCGTGAGTTTGACACTGGTTGATGTCGACGATCGTTGTTTTTCTGTGGCGTTGATCCCGCACACATTGCAACACACGACCTTAGGGAGCCTGCGCGAAAATGACTCGGTAAATTTAGAGACAGATTTGCTGGCCAAATATGTTCAACGGCAATTGGATGGTTCGGAGCGTCGAGCCACTTTTAAAACCTTCTAGGAAACGATCCGCATGTCCGAGCGGCAGACACTCAGTTACCTTCAGAAACGCTTTGAGCTGGCGCGGATCGAACCGCAAACACGCTTCGGTCAAAATTTCCTAATCGATTTGAATTTGGTGAATTTGATTGCCAAGACTGCCGAGCTCGGACCGCGTGATGTGGTGCTGGAAGTTGGGACCGGCATGGGCTCGCTGACCACCATTATGGCCAAGCAAGCCGCGCACGTGGTGACGGTGGAGATCGATCGATTTTTGGCTCCCATGGCTCGTCAAGAATTTGAAAAATTCTCTAACGTGACGCTGCTCGAACAGGATGCTTTGTTGAGTAAGAGTCGTATGCATCCCACGGTGATCGAAACGGTGCGCGAACGCGTGGCAAGCATTTCGGGTGGTCGATTGAAATTGGTGTCCAATCTACCTTATAACGTAGCTACGCCCATTCTCTCAAACTTGCTCGACATCGAGCCGTGGCCGACGCGCATGGTGGCGACGATTCAGCGAGAATTGGCCGAACGCATTACGGCTCAGCCGCGCACCAAGGACTACAGCGCGCTGAGCGTGTGGATGCAAGCTCAGTGTCAAACGGAAATAGTTCGGCTGATGGCACCGAGTGTATTTTGGCCCAGACCCAAAGTTGAGTCGGCCATTCTGGACATTCGTCCGCAAAAAGTGCTACGCGCTCGCATCGGCGATTGTGAGCACTTTCATGCATTGGTCCGCGGGATTTTTATTCATCGTCGAAAGTTTTTGCGATCTGCGTTGGCCAGCGCCGTCAAGGATCGCTTGGACAAATCGGACGTGGATGAAGTGCTGGCTAAATTGGAATTCGACTCGACTGTCCGCGCTGAACAGTTGACACCTCAGCAGATGATCGAACTGGCGGAATTGATCAGGCAGCGCGAACTGCAACGCACTGTCGCTGGTGATGGGGGATCCAAGTAAATCATGAGCGGCTCCACCAGACAACCGACCACTCCAGTTCATTTATCACCCGGTGATAGAATTGGTGCCTACTGCATCGAACGTGAGTTGGGGAGTGGCGGCATGGCGGATGTGTACTACGCCATTCACGATGGCTTGCGGCGCCCCGCCGCGATAAAAGTACTGCGCGCCTCTTTGGCTGCCGACGAAGTGCATTTGCAACGCTTCATGCAAGAAGCCCGCGCGGCCGCTTCGCTCGTCCATCCCAATATTGTGCAGGTCTATGATGTGGGTCAGGATGGCGAACACCGTTACATCGCGCAGGAGTACATTCCCGGTAGTAACCTACGCCAATACTTGTCGCAACGCACCGATGCCAACGAACCGACGCCGTTGGTTGCGACCTCTCCTACCACTAGCCAGCCACCGCACGCCGATCGGCAATTGAGCGTCCGCGAGACGTTAAGTGTGCTGCTGCAAGTGTTAGCGGCGCTGACCAAGTCTGCATCGGCGGGAATCGTCCATCGCGATATCAAGCCAGAGAATATCATGCTCACTCAAGATGGTGACGTGAAGGTCGCCGATTTCGGGCTGGCACGCATCCTACTGGCCGACGATCCGCAGCTGACACGCGCGGGGACCACGTTGGGAACGCCGATGTACATGAGCCCCGAGCAAATCCAAGAGGGGCAAGTCGATATTCGCAGCGATCTTTACTCGCTAGGAGTCACGCTCTATCACATGCTCGCCGGTCGCCCCCCCTTCACTGGAGAAACGCCTCTGGCACTCGCCATGCAACATGTCCAAGCCACCGTGCCAGCTATGAGCCTCTATCGCGCCGATTTGCCGCCGTCGATGGTCGAACTTATTTCACGTTTGTTGGCTAAGTCACCCGACCAGCGCTTCAGCAATCCGAGCGAAGTGCTAAATTTTCTTCGCGCGCATCGCGGTGATGACTTGAGTGAGGAGTGGCCCGATCAAACCATCCCATTTCCTGGGGTGACGATTTCCGGTGGCAAAGGGCCGATGCAAGCCACCTTGGCGCTACAGTCCAAATTGCGACAGCAAGTTCGCTCGTCGCGCCGTAATTTGCTGTCGATCGTAGCTTCCATCGCGTTCCTGTTGACTGCTTTTGGGGTGGGAGCAGTGCTCGCCTTCTCAACTCCGTTCAAGCTGTTTGAAAGTTCCGAAGAGTTCTATGCCGATGTCGCCAAAAAGCCGTCCGCCGAAGAGCAGTATCGGGCAGCCTTGTTGAATTCCGACAGCAGCAGTCAACTCACCAAATGGGAAGCCGTCGGTCATTTTTTCCCCACCATCGATCCAGCGCCCCGCATCAATCGTCATTACGTTGGATTGGCCGGATTGCAGTTGGCCCGAGCGCATGTAGAGCGAGGTGAAAGTGAAGACGCCCGGCGAATCCTCCGTGAAACGATAGTCCAGGATCGGTACATGGGAGAGATTATTAAAGCCTTAGCTTGGTTGCAGATCGCTGCAATTGAACAATCTTCGGGAAAAACCAAGGAACGCGACGATGCCATCGATCGCGCGCTAAAGATTGCCTCGGAGCAAGCGGAGTTGAGCAGCGGAGACCTGCCACGCTTGGACGATAACGTGCGGTTAATGGAGCAAGCCATCCAGGATAGGTGGTTTCGCGGCAGAGGTGGAATGGGAGCGGAGTGATGGCGTGGGTGGCACTGGCTGCAGCCAGTGGAGTCGAAGTAAGCGAGTTGGAATCACCGACAAGTTTTTAAGCGCTCGAAGTAATGAATTGATTGCACCCAAGTTCTCCACTATCGAAGGTTGTACTTAGGAAAGTTTTCCATCGTGCAGGTCTACCTTGGTTCTTGGCTGGCGTGGGTGGCACTGGCTGCAGCCAGTGGAGTCGAAGGAAGCGAGTTGGAATCACCGACAATTCTTTAATCGCTCGCAGTAATGAATTGATTGCACCCAAGTTCTCCACTATCGAAGGTTGTACTTAGGAAAGTTTTCCATCGTGCAGGTCTACCTTGTTTCTTGGCTGGCGTGGGTGGCACTGGCTGCAGCCAGTGGAGTCGAGGGAAGCGAGTTGGAATCACCGACAATTCTTTAAGCGCTCGCCGTAATGAATTGGTTGCACCCAAGTTCTCCACTATCGAAGGTTTTTCTTAGGAAAGTTTTCCATCGTGCAGGTCTAGCTTGGTTCTTGGCTGGAAAGAGAAACTGATTCATTGGAACGGTTTCCGCGCGAGCCGATCTGCGTTAATTTGAGAGCTTTACGAACCCCGACTCGCTTCAAAACGCGTTGCTTCGACAAACACTGGCCCGGCCGGCGCAACCCACTCCCCCACTCCATTATTCGGCTCCCCATCTCCCACTCTCACTCCGCTCTTCGATACGAACCGAGCACTTCCAGGCGTTGCGTTTGGGATCGCAATTCATTCAGGGAGGCGGCCACATTCGGCTCTGCTTGATGGCCCTCCAATTCGACAAAGAACAAGTATTCATTGGGGCAATTGGGCAATGGAAACGATTCGATCCAGGTCAAATTCACGTTTCCCTTCTGAAACGCGATCATGGCTGCAGCCAGTGCGCCGGGCTGGTGTTTGAGTTGAAACATGAGTGACGTCTTGTCGTTGCCTGAGGGGCTCCTCTCGCGATCGCCGATGATGGCAAAGCGAGTCACGTTGTTTGAATTGTCTTCGATGTTTGCGTCGATGACTTGCAATCCGTGGTGCAGACCCGCCTCGAGGCTTGCGATCGCGGCGGTGCCGGGGGTTTGGGCGGCCTGCGCGGCGGCGGCGGTTGTGCTGGCCACCTCGACCAACTGTGCGTCTGGAACATGCTGCGCAAGCCAGTTGCGGCATTGGGATAGGGCTTGTGGTTTGCTTTGAACCACGCGCACTTCAGCTCGGTTGCAACGTCCCAGCAAGCAATGATGCACTGGAAGCAGCACTTCGCCACAGATTTGAAGAGGCTGCCGCGCAAACATGCCGAGCGTGTCTACGACGCGGCCATCGGTGCTATTTTCGATCGGTACCACTCCAAACTTGGCTTGCCCACGAACCAGTTCATCGAAGGCGGCGGCGATAGTGGTCACAGGTACCAGTTCGGCGGCCAGCCCAAAATGTTTAACTGCGGCCAGATAGCTATAACTATAGATCGGCCCCAAGAAAACGATCGGTTCGCGCACGCCTGATTCTCGCGCGCAAATACTAGCCGCATGCCGCAGCCAGTGCGTGAGCGAATCGGCGGGGAGGCCAACCTGTGCGGCGACGGTGGGATCAATCACCAGCGGATAACCTGCCTGAGAAGCGCGTGTCTGAGTACGTGAGTCAGACGATTCTATTTGCGACTTCTGCAATAGTTGCACGCGCTGGCCAAGCAGTTCAATGAGTTGTCGATCGAGTGCTTCGAGCGGAGTTGGAGCTGCCATGTTGGCTCGTTTATTATTGAGGGATCAGACTTATTGGAAAACTGTGGTGGACTTTAATCGAGCCTGCCATTATGGCAAAGGAGACGCAGCCCCTTTAGCCCCAGCGTGGCCTGCAAGCCCAATTGGCGACCTTTATAATCGATACGACTGAAAACAGCGCTAGGCTCGTAACCCGCAAGGTCGAACCGTGGCAATTGGCACACGGGTTGCTGTTGAGGAAGTTGTCAGCCAGGTTGCGTAAGATTTGACGCAAGATTATGTCCCACATCAACATTCAGCTAGCGATTTTTTTACGCACGGCTGGAATCGCACAAAAAAATCAAAGGAGAGACCCCCATGGCTCAAGGCGAAAAAATTATCGGCATCGACCTCGGAACCACAAACTCGGTAGTCGCCATTATGGAAGGCTCCGAAGTGAAAGTCATTCCCAATGCGGAAGGGAATCGTCTGACACCCAGCGTCGTGGCATTTACCGACAAAGGTGAGGTAATTGTCGGCGAACCGGCCCGTCGTCAGGCAGTTACCAATCCGCGACGGACCGTCTCCTCCGTTAAGCGTTTCATGGGGCGGCGTCACTCGGAAGTGCAAACTGAAGAGAAGATGGTCCCGTATGGCGTGGTAGGTGGCGAAAGCGACTACGTTAAAATCGGGATTGGTGACAAGCAATACACGCCCCAAGAGATCTCAGCCAAGGTACTGCGGAAGTTAAAGGAAGCGGCAGAGTCCTATTTGGGGCATCGCGTCAGCAAGGCAGTGATCACGGTTCCTGCCTATTTCAATGACGCGCAGCGGCAAGCGACCAAGGATGCTGGGCAAATTGCCGGTTTGGAAGTAGCGAGGATTATCAATGAACCGACAGCTGCTGCTCTAGCTTATGGACTCGACAAAGAGCGCGATCACAAGATTGTGGTCTTTGACTTGGGTGGCGGTACCTTCGACGTGTCGGTCATGGAAGTGGCTTCTACCGGAGACGACGAACAGCAGAGCAAAGTCTTTGAAGTGATCTCGACCAGTGGCGATACTCACTTGGGTGGCGACGACTTTGACGAAGCCCTCGTGAACTTCGTTGCTAACGAGTTCAAACGCGATCACGGCATCGATTTGCGGAGCGATCCGATGTCGCTTCAACGCTTGCAAGAAGCGTGCGAAAAAGCCAAGAAGGAGCTCAGTTCGGTCCCTGAAACCGATTTGAATCTCCCCTTTATCACTGCCGATGCCAGTGGTCCCAAACACTTGCAGATGAAGATCACCCGCGCCAAGTTTGAAGAACTGATCGACGCGCTGATCGAACGCTGCCGGAAACCATTACTGCAAGCGCTAGAGGATGCGAAGCTCAAGCCATCGGATATCGACGAAGTTGTCTTGGTCGGTGGTTCCACACGCGTTCCCAAAGTCCGCGAGATCGTGAAAAAGATTTTCGGTAAGGATCCGCACCAGGGAGTTAATCCAGATGAAGTGGTGGCAGTGGGTGCCGCCATCCAAGGGGCTGTCTTGGCGGGTGATCGCAAGGACGTTTTGTTGCTCGACGTCACTCCGCTAACTCTGGGAATTGAGACAGAGGGTGGTGTGCTAACGGCACTCATAGAACGCAATACGACAATTCCCGCAGAACGCAAGAACACGTTTTCGACCGCCGCAGATAACCAAACAGCGGTAACGGTGCGCGTGTTCCAAGGGGAACGCAAGATGGCCGCGCACAATCGCCTCTTGGGTGAATTTAATTTGGAAGGAATCCCCGCCTCTCCACGCGGCGTTCCGCAAATCGAAGTCAAATTTGACATCGATCAAAACGGTATCCTCAATGTCTCCGCGCGTGAAATGGGTTCAGGCAAAGAGGCCTCCGTGAAAATCCAGCAGTCTTCGGGACTCTCCAAGGCGGAGATCGAAGGGATGCAAAAAGATGCCGAAGAGCACGCTGAGGAAGATCGTCGTCAGTTCGAATTGGCCGAGGCGCGGAACAAGGCCCAGCACTTGACCTATGAACTTGAAAAGCAAATGCGCGAGAACGCCGAAAAACTCAGCGACTCCGATCGTGATCCGCTCAATGCGGCCATTGCTAAGGTTCGAACGGCAGCCGAATCGAGCGATGCGGAGTCGATCAAGTCGGCTACCAATGAACTCGAACAAGCCGCTCAGGCCTTCAGCAAGGTGCTGTACGAGAAAGCCAGTAGTGGTGGTTCCAACGCAGCTAGTGCAGCGGACGCTGCGACCGCTGGTAGCGATGATGAAGACGCCATCGACGCAGAGTTCGAAGTCAAGAAAGACTAGTTCAAAAGTTCATCGCAACTAGTTGGCGGTTGAATTGAGTTGACGTAGCGATAGGCCCGGTGGGGTGCTTCAGTGGGAGAACTGTGGCGGCCCACTGGGCCTATACTCGATTCGTGCCGCATGCGGTTTCCACGACTTAAACTGGAACTGGAACTTAAACTTAAACTTAAACTCAAGCTTAAACTCAAGCTTAAACCTAAACCTAAACTTAAACTGGAACTGGAACTGGCATTTAAACTCAAACTGGAACTGGAACAAAAAGTTTAAGTTTAAGTTTAAGTACAGGCCTCTACTGCAATCTCGAATCGACGTAGTTCCAAAACCTTGAGAGGATACACTTTTTGCATTTCCTCCTCCGGTAAGTCGTTGATCGCGCCGCCGGTCAATTGCTTACATTCCATTCGCTAGACAAAGGCTAAGCATCAAGAAGTACTTTGGTTCATTGATTTGCTTTTGCAGAACCCCAAAGCGATGGACCGGCGGAACGATCCACGACTTTATTGCCAAAACTTTTCAAATGTGACATTGGAATTGCTTCCTTGGCACTCGGTTTTCATTAGTAGTGTCTGATTAGTAAATGGCTTCGCCAGATTGGCAGCCCGGCCCACTCAGAGTCAAACAAGGATTTTAGACAATGGCATTCCGATTCGAAAAATTGACTGTTAAGGCTCAAGAAGCTATCGCGGGTGCACAGGGGCGAGCGACTGAGTTGGCGAATCCCGATCTGGATACATTGCATGTGCTGTCGGCCCTGTTGACAGAGTCCGATGGGATCGTGGTGCCGCTGCTGAAGAAAATGGGAGTGGCCGTCGAACAGTTGAAAAGTATGACTGCCCGCGAACTCGAGCGGCTACCGAAGGTTAGTGGTGGCCGCGAGCCGCAAGTCAACCCTGCGCTGCGGGCTGCGCTCGATGCGGCTGCCAAAGCAGCCGATTCCATGAAGGACGAATACGTCAGCACCGAACACCTGTTGATCGGACTGACCACGTCGGCGGGTAAGGCGCAAGACGTACTGAAACTAAATGGTATCATTGAGCAAGATGTGCTCAAAGCGCTCCAAGCCCTGCGCGGTAGTGCGCGCGTCACCGATCAAAGCCCCGAGGGGAAGTTCAATGCGCTGGCCAAGTACGGTATCGATCTAATCGAACAAGCCAATCAAAATAAGATCGATCCCGTCATTGGCCGCGATGATGAGATTCGACGAGTGATTCAAGTCCTTTCGCGGCGCACGAAGAACAATCCGGTCCTGATCGGCGAACCTGGTGTCGGCAAGACGGCTATAGTGGAAGGTTTGGCGCTGCGGATTGTCCAAGGGGATGTGCCGCAGAGTCTCAAGAACAAACGGGTGATTACGCTCGACCTCGGTTCACTGCTGGCCGGTACTAAATTCCGCGGTGAGTTTGAAGAGCGGCTCAAGGCGGTGCTCCGCGAGGTCAAGGACGCCGACGGGAATGTGATCCTGTTCATTGATGAATTGCATACGGTCATCGGTGCTGGTGCGTCGGAAGGTGGGAGCGATGCGGCCAATCTACTCAAGCCCGAATTGGCTCGCGGCAATTTGCGGTGCATCGGTGCCACGACGCTCGATGAGTATCGCAAGCATGTCGAGAAGGACGCGGCACTGGAGCGGCGATTCCAACCCGTGTACGTCGGTGAGCCGACGGTAGAGAGTACCATCTCCATCCTGCGTGGACTGAAGGCGCGATATGAATCACACCACGGGATCAAAATTCGCGATTCAGCGTTGGTGGCCGCTGCCAATCTTTCCAATCGATACATCACCGATCGCTTTCTGCCCGACAAGGCTATCGATCTGATGGACGAAGCGGCGAGTCGCTTAGCTATGGAGCGCGAAAGTGTCCCTGGCGAGATCGATGCCGTCCAACGCCGCTTGCGACAACTGGAATTGGCGCAACGACAGTTGGTGGAGGAAGGTGACGAATCGTCTGAGCCACAACTGCACCACATTGAACACGAAATGGAGCAATTGCAGAAACAATTGGCCAGCCTCCGCGAACAGTGGGAGGCAGAAAAGTTGGGGCTGAGCGATGTGCAATCGGTCCGCAAGCAGCTTGATCAAATTGTGCTCGAATTCCAACACTTGGAAACGTCCATCCGTGAAAAACAGTCGAGTGGCATGCCGGTCCCCGAAGCCGACTATCAACGCCTGTTTGAAATCGATAAGCAACGCCAAGTGCTAGCGCGACAGATCGAACAAGAGGAACATAGTTCGGAGCCTTCCGTCTCCGGCAATGCAAGCGATCATTCCAACAAACCGAAGCTGTTGCGAACGGAAGTTACCGCCGATGAGATTGCGAGTGTGGTCAGCCTCTGGACGGGTATTCCCGTGACGCGCATGTTGGAGACGGAGAAAGCTAAATTGCTAGTCATGGAAGAGCGATTGCATCAACGCGTGGTCGGACAGGATGACGCAATTGAAGCTGTCTCCAACGCCGTCCGTCGTAGCCGCAGTGGTCTACAAGATCCCAATCGCCCTATCGGTTCGTTTCTGTTCCTCGGCCCCACCGGCGTGGGGAAAACAGAGCTCTGCAAGGCGCTGGCAGAAATCATGTTTGATGACGAAGGGGCGATGGTGCGGATCGACATGAGTGAATTCATGGAACGCCATTCGGTGAGTCGCATGATTGGTGCCCCTCCCGGATATGTCGGCTATGAGGAAGGGGGCAAATTGACGGAAGCTGTGAGACGACGTCCGTATAGCGTGATCTTGCTCGATGAAATGGAGAAGGCTCACCCCGATGTGTTCAACATCTTGCTACAAGTGCTCGACGATGGACGATTGACGGATGGCCAGGGACGCACCGTCAACTTTACCAATACGGTGGTTGTCATGACCAGCAATGTCGGGAGTCAATTGATTCAACAACTTACCCGCGAAGGCGCTTCCGAAGATGAATTGCAAACGGCCATGCAGGAGGCTCTACGCTCGAAGTTCCTACCCGAGTTTCTAAATCGCATTGATGACACCATCGTGTTTCATCCCTTGGAACGCGCTCAAATCCATCGTATCGTCGAATTGCAGTTGGAGCATTTGCGTAGTCAACTGAGCGAGCGACAGATTGAAGTGGAGTTCACACCCGCTGTAGTTGAGTACATTGCCGCTGCGGGCTATGACCCAGCCTACGGCGCGCGACCACTCAAACGCGTGATCCAGCGAGAAGTTCAGAACCCATTGGCGACTCAATTGCTCAAAGGGCACATTGCCGAGGGGAGTGGAGTGCGGATCGATGTGGCGGATGGCGAGTTGACGTTTGCCGAGAGCGAGAACTCTGTTACTCGCGCGACAACGCTATCAAGTTAGGCGGTTCCCGTACGTCAGGCTTTCTTGCCTGACTGTTTTCGTAATGGGTAGGGTTGAGAATTGAACCATTAAGAAAGTCAGGCAGGAAAGCCTGACGTACGTTAATGGGTGGCGTCGACGGCGCGACGACTGAGGTCGGGAAAGTCAGTGAAAAAGCCATCAACTCGCAGTTGACCCAATAGAACTCGATGCAGTTCGTCCACGGTCGACGCCCATGCGGGTAAGGCATCGGCGCGCACGGTGTATGGATGCACCAGCAAACCCAACTCATGTGCGGCTTCGCAAAATCCAGTCGATATTGTACTTCCGGAAGCTTCGGCAGTGATTAGCAAATCGATGGAGGGTCCGATGCCCTGCGCGTACTTTACTACTTCTTTTATTTCAGATTTTAAAATTGTGATCACTCCCTCAAGCGATTTCTCTTGAGGATTTTCCACTTGTGATAATCCGAGCGGTCGACCACCGATCAATTGAATCAATGGCAACTGGCAGTGAAGTTCACTGGCTAAATACTGCAATTCGGCTGGCTCAAAACACTGGATGAAGCACAGGTCCTGGGCCGGCTGATAGCCAAACGTTGTCAGGATAGGCAACAACCTATCCGCCATGTGGTCTCCAAAGTGGGACAAGTGCCAGGCGGGTGCCTTGAGTTCGATATACAAACCCGCCTTGCGACCCAGCGTGCGATTAAGTCCTTGAATTAATTTGATCTCATCTTCCAATCGCACGACGCGTTGACCAGCGGACCCTGGAAAACGGTTCGGGAACACTTGGGCACCAGTTTTTACCGACGTGCGTTCATTGACGTTCAATTCGCGCAATTCACTCCAGTCGAAATCGGCAAAGTAGTACCTGCCGTCGGGCCGCTTGCGAGCTGGGTATTTTTCAGCGACATCGGTGGTCTCATCGAGGGTGATATCGTGCGATACAACAAACACACTGTCGCGCGTTAGCACTACGTCTTGTTCGATGAAGTCAGCCCCCTGCGCCAGAGCTAACACTTTAGCCCCTTCAGTATGTTCGGGGAGATAGCCGCTGGCACCGCGATGGGCAATCACGATTGGACGTTGCATCGGATCTGTTCTCGGTTGTGGTTCTTGAGCTAAGCCTACGTGGGAGATGATGATCAGCCATGAGGTGCAGGCTTGCGCCGAAAGTAGGTGGCGAAATACAATCGCAAAGTATCGGGGAGCGTGCATGGCGTCGTGAACTGCTGGCGGGACTTGGATTGGGATGCTGAGTCGAGAACTACGATTCGTAACTTAGCATTTTCGATGTGCGAGTTTGGAATGAATGTAGTAAAATTCCCGCAATTCATCCGCTCTTCACATCCGCTCGACGCGCTAGTGCCAAAAACCTTAAGTTCGTCCGGGCGTGAACCTCAGAAATGCAAAGGGACGGAACTTAAGGTTTCTAGCACTAGTGGGGGGATTTCCTTTCTCCGCGAAACTCTACCTCTCCGCAACTCCGCGCTTAAAAAGAGAATCTTTAGCGTCTCACTTTACAATCCGTGTTATTGTCGACAGGACAATGGCCACTGTGATTGCGTAATTTTCCTGTCGTAAAATATTCCTGTCGATCCCCGCTGGCTGCTACAAATTCGAACCAGTTGGTGTTGCCCATCGTCGTTGTCCACAGCTAAAGTTTGAGGGTTAGGACTTGTGGGCGGCGGATTGGGGAGAGGAAGAGTGTCAGGCAGGAAAGCCTGACGTACGAAAACAGTCAGGCAGGAAAGCCTGACGTACGTTAGAATTTGTAGAGGATGAGTGCGGAGTAGTTGACATCGTTGGGTTTGGCACCGTTGGGAGTGCTATCGTAACGATCAAGGGCACCCAGCTTGAATGACAAATTCCCGGCGGCATCAATCAAGTATTCCCAAGCCACATCAGATACCAAACGGAAGTTGCCGAAGTCCCCCCACTCGGGAAAATAATCGACCTTGGCGATCAACTTGTTGCGCGCGTTGATCTGATGTTCGTAGTCGCTGCCAAAAAGTGCTTCTGGCACCCAACGATCGTCGGGCCCACCGAACTCGCGCGACGCACCGGCACCGAAACGACCGGTCAAGCTTAGATCGTCGGTCTTGAAGATGTGATAGCCGAGACCTGAGTTGATAAAGTAGCGCGTGTCGAAGGCCTTAAACTTGTCGAACTCCAGTCCATTCTTCACGAACAACGTCCAAGGTGAGGCGCCCAAAAAACGCTCCCAATTGGAATAGATTAAGGCGTTGTTTTGCGTCTCAGTACCATTGGCCGAAGTGCGATTGTACGTGGCTCGTAAATCGAACAGGGTGAAGTCACTCTTGCGTTTCATGCGCATCCCAGTCTGAAAGCTCGCCGATTCGGTGTTCCCGGCCGAGCCATTGAGTCCCAACTCGGCACTATTCTCCCAACCGTCCATTGGAATCCAAGTCCATGGATAGTACCAAACCGGTCCCCCAGGGACGCTTTGATTGGCGGCAACTTCCTCGAAAACGGTGGGAGGAAGATTGGGCTCCAAGGGAGGTGGCGGTTCAAAAAGTCCCTCGGTGGGAATGGAGGGGAGAGGTGGCTGCTTAGCCACCGGACGAAACGATTGATCCCCCAACCATTGCTGGGCCACGGCGGACGAGCTCGTCGCGATTGTTAAGCAACAAACAACCACAAGCGAACACAACGTATGTGGGCATGAGGGCATCGGTAGGTCTCCGTACAACTAAAATCTGGGCGTAATTATGAACCTGTCTGTAGAGGCTTGTAAGAAATAGGGGACACCCGAGCAAGGGGGAAACCCACAATTCGTCCCCCGAATGTTAGGTCGGCGCGCTACGCTCAACCGCAATATCAGCT
The DNA here is from genome assembly GCA_041741715.1 of Pirellulaceae bacterium. GTDB lineage: Bacteria > Planctomycetota > Planctomycetia > Pirellulales > Pirellulaceae > Aureliella. The sequence goes on from JBGSJT010000075.1 coordinate 34,513, forward strand.
CGAAGCGCCAGCGAGTGGGGCGCTTGATTTATGCGTTCGCTGGCCCCGCAACGCTCAAAGAATTCAACAACCCACTCGCTCCCTCTAGCCTCTAGCCTCTATCAACTAGCCACTAGGCTCGATGTACTAGGGGATCCACTCGCTAGTGTGTCGAGCTGGTATCGCAGGTCCTACGGGCCACGCGCAGCGTGGCGCTGCGCGATCGCGGATTGCTGGCGACTTCAACGTCGCTGGCCTGCACCGGTCGCCTGGTAACAATCTCCAGTCGTGGATCTTGGCGGAAAGCGTATTTTACCAGTCGGTCTTCGAGCGAATGAAAACTGATGATCAGTAGAGCTCCACCGGGGGCTAGGCAATCTGGGAGCCGCTGCAACGCGCGTTCTAGAATCCCCAGTTCGTCGTTGACCTCGATCCGCAGGGCTTGAAAAGTGCGAGTGGCGGGATCGATCGACTTGGTGCGGTGCTTGGAAGAACCCTTTCCCTTCGATTTTGGCCAGTCCGACTTGCGCGGGTTGGGAACGCTGCGATAAATCAGCTCACGCAATTGATCGGCGGTGCGAATGGGCTTTTCGCGTCGAGTTTCGACGATGCGGTGGGCAATGCGTCGACTAAAGCGTTCCTCACCATAGCGATAGATTGTATCTGCCAGTGTCCGCTCATCCACTCGCGACAACCACTCCCAGGCCGGTTCGCCGCTGGTCGGATCGAACCGCATGTCGAGCGGCCCATCGACTTGAAAACTGAACCCACGTTCACGATCGGCCAATTGATCGCTACTTAGTCCAAGATCAAGCAGAATACCGTCAACCTGTGGCAGTCCGAGTGGCTGTAGTTGCTCGGGGATAGTGTCGTAGGAGGCGTTACATACCATGGCGTTGGTGGAGAACAGACTTTCTAAGCGCGCGGTCGCGGCCGGATCGCGATCGACCGCCAGTAGTCGTCCGTTGGGGGCGATTCGCTCGAGAATGAGCCGCGAGTGCCCTCCTCCACCGGCGGTTCCATCGATCCAGGTCTGTCCAGGTGCTGGTGCGCCAAGTTCGAGAATCTCCGTCGAGAGAACTGGGATGTGGAGAGTGGAATCGGTCATGAGGGCTGAAAACCACTTTAAAGTTGGAGATGGTCGGGCAGGATCGCTCGACGTGCCGAAAACCGATTGGAGCCCAGGAAACGTCCGTGTTTCCTATGTAGGCCGCAAACGGTGCGTTGAACTTGGTTGAGAAAAGTTCAACGCAACAACACCTCTCGTGCAATCCCTGCCGAAAGGATGGTGAAACCCGCGAGGCCCCGTGAAGGGCCCCGCTTGTGGCTATTCAGCTAGTGGCCGCAAGCTGAAATAGGGTCTCACCAATACTCTCCAAGTTGCAGCTGCAATCGGTGGTTACCACCGCTGGATTACTCAACTGAATTACTCAGCTGAATTACTCAGCTGCCGCATCTCGAAATACGCTTTCTGCTAGATCATCGTAGGAGGGTTGCGTTTGGGTCAGGAATTGATCCCAAGCCGCTGCATCCCACAGCTCTATTCGGTCGCGCACGCCAATGACGACGACTTCGTTGAGTAGTCCTGATAATTTAGCTAATTCTGGAGGAATACGTAACCTGCCTTGTCGGTCTACTTCGGCTGGTTGAGCTTGGGCGTAGAACAAGCGACTGAAATCGCGTGTGTCCTTGGCCGCCGGGCTCAGCTTACTTAGCTTCTGTCCGATCTGCTCCAACACTTCCGCCGTGTAAATCACCAGGGCTCGGTCATTCCCAGGGGCAATGAATAATCCGTTGTTTTCGGGGAACCCCAAGGCGTCTCGCAGTTGTTTTGGAATAGCCAACCGCAGCTTGTCATCCAAGTTTCGGCGGTAGCTTCCCGTTAACAACACGCTGGTTTCGCCCCAGTTACTGTTCGGCGACTCCCTGGCCTCCCCGTTTGCCCCACTGGGCTCCATTCATCCCCACTAAGACCCAAAGATATCCATTCGCGGTGACAAGTCAACTGAGCATAAGGGCTAAAAAAATAGATCGTGTCCTAGGTCGTTACCGACAAGCGACTTGCGGCGAAAAAAAATATTTTTTGATTGCTAGCCAGCGCGATTGGCACGCGAGGGAAGGGAAGAAAACCCCTCGTTCCGGGTTCTAAGTTGCAGGTTCCAGGTTCCAAGTTCCAAGTTCCAGGTTCCAGGTTCCAGGTTCCAGGTTCCAGGTTCCAGGTTGCAAATGACAAATGACAAATGACAAATGACAAATGACAAGTGACAAGTGACAAGTGACAAGTGACAAGTCTCCACTGCGATTCGCTTTCCGACCTAAGTGCCGAACCCCCTTGCACTGCTCCACTGGGTAGCCCCCTCGTCAATCCAAATTCATTACTTCGGGCGCTCAACACATCACCTGCTCTCCTCAACTCGCCTACTTCGACTCCACTGGCCGCAGCCAGTGCCACCCGCTCCACCCGCTCCACAACTCCACCACTTGGAACCTGGAACCTGGAACTTGAAACTTGGAACTTGGAACTTGAAACTTGGAACCTGAAACCTGAAACCTGAAACCTGAAACGCTATGCCACGACGTCATGCAGAAGAAAACACGGTGGGAGAAGACTCTTTTCTCGATACGACTGCCAACTTGGTGGGGATTTTGATCATTCTAGTAGTGGTCATCGGATCCAA
>JBGSJT010000076.1:0-3316 GCA_041741715.1 Pirellulaceae bacterium
GTGCCTCCAGTGCGAATTTGGGAAAGCTAGCGGCTACGCCGCCATCTTCCCAAGTTTCACCAGCTGCACAGCTGTGCGCTTCACTTTTCAACTGCTGCTCGGCTCCGCCAGGCGCTCTGATTTTCAACCGCTGTTTACAGCAACACGTTAACGGTTCTGGGCGAAGTCCAAGGCAACTCGCGGACGGCAGGCCGCGTCGCGAACCGAATGCTCAGATAGTTCAGCCAGCTACGAAAGAGCAATTTCGCCGCGCCGTGATCAAAGCTCAACAACGGACTCAGGAAGCGGCTGAACACGAGGTTTCGTCACGATGGTCCACCGCACCCGATGCGAAATACGAGCTCTTGGGCGAGATTGCAAGCAGCGACACGGTAACTGTTTACGAAGCATTCGATCGCTCAACTCAACGGAGAGTAGCGATTCGAGAGCTGAACCCCCGCCACCATTCGAATGACAGCCTGCGTGCACTCTTCCGACAGGAGGCCATTTATCAGTCTCATGTCGAGCATGCCCACCTGCTGGCGGTGCACACCACGGTCGAAAAAAAGCACTGGATTGTAACGGAACTGTGGACACATTCGCTCGCTATTGAAGCTGCGAATCGTTCATTTGACGTGGCCGAGGTCGAACGCATTTTGGTCGATATCTTGGGGGCCTTGGCCGCATGTCATGCCAATGGCGTCATGCACGCGCATATCGGCCCCGCTGCTCTGCTGCGAGACGCAGCAGGCAAGGTAAAGCTCAGCCGCTCAGCCGGGCCTGATTTCGCTGGCAGTTCGATGAATGGTGAACGAGCTAGCAAGTATTTCGCTCCGGAACTCATCCTGCCCGACGAATTCGGTCCCATCGGCTTCGCCAGCGATCTTTACTGTCTTGCTTTCACGATCGTTGAGTTGTTAGCAGGTCCCAAGCGATTCTGCACCCTCTTTCGTGGTATCGACGAATCAGGCGCGTCACCTGACGAAGCTTGGGGACGATGGCACACCGCTCCCGCTGAGCGCTTGCCGGACGTTGAAATACTCTTCCCTTCGCTATCGAAGGGCATCGGCCAGACGCTCAATATCATGCTATCGAAGCAAGTGGCAGAACGATGTCTAAACGCGGGTGAAGCACTTTCGCTCATTGAGGGAAAGGGAACCGCGGCATCGGCGCCGGTGGTGCGGTCGCCCTCTATGCTCGACCGTATTTCGCAAGTGGCCGAGGGGGCGATGCAGCAAGCCCGCGTCAGTTCGAAGCAGTCCGAATCATCGCGTGACACTCTCACTGTGAGTCAACCGGTCAAGTCTCGGTCGTCCCAACGGTCATCCGCGTCGATGTTCTGGACTGTCGGCTTGAACTCGCTTGTCACGATTCTAATCGTAGCCGTCATGATGGCTTCATATGCAGCGCAGGTAAAACGGTTTCTTGACGACCGTGTACCAGAACCGATCGTTCCAGTCGATGGAGCTGCAGAAGACATCGACAATGACGCGTTGCAAGATCCGGGAGCAACTGTTCCGCGCTGGGAACCTGGCAAACCAGTTGATCAACCGCTCGCCGACCAACCGCAGGAAACCACAATACCTAGTCCACCAGCTCCGGAACAAGTCGAAACGGGGCTGAGCGTTCCCGTTTCTCAAACGGCCAGACTGGTCATTAGGTCGAAGCAACGCGGCCTCTTCGTGCTCGTCGATGGCGAGGTCAAGGGTACTGCCAATGGTAGCTTCGAGGTCGATCCGGGTAGACATTCGGTAGAGTTCTTTCTGCCTGGGCATATATCAAGCATGGTGACGATTGATGCAGATCCTGGAGCGAAAATCGAATTCGCGCCTGAACTCGACGTTCTTGCAGTCAACCCTTGCTACAACAGTTCATTCAGATCGAACAAGGACTTAGAGATACTTGCAGCGATCATCGCAATGCGTGTTGACAAACTCGTGAAGACGAACGGTGGGTGGAAGCGGGCGGAAGCATTCGTTGATCAAGCTTGGAGCAACCCATCGACCCGAGACCCACGACTGTCACATGCCTTGGCCATCGCGAAGCTGCAGCACACGATGCCAGAGGAGGCGATTGACTTACTTGAACTGGCGAAGAGCGAAAGCCCAGCAGACTACATTCTGCCAAGAAAGCGACTTGCTTGGGCCTACTGGTTAGTCGGCGACTCATTAGCGGCGCGGTGCGAGTGTCGTGAATTGCTATCGCTGACACGAGCGACTTGGGAGTCTCACCCAGCAAGTAACTCCGCAAAGTGTATTCATCGTGAAGCAATAGAGTTTGCAGGTGAACTTTTGGCAATGATGTACGTGCCAGTTGACGGAACGATAGCCGTTGATTCTCCGAGCTGCGCCTTGCGTAGCGAAATCCGGCCCCAAGAAGTCGACTGGTTTCGTTCCGCTTTCGCATTGCAGCAGATGCGATTGCGCCCGCGTAGTCTCAATTCTTCACAAGGTAACTCGCTCGCAATCGATCGCGAACGTCGACTTAGAATCGACGAGTTAATGTCAGAATCTTTGGCTGACGAATACGAACGGATACTAAAAACGCTGCCGAACAAGTCGCGGCTGCCAGCTACAATGTTAGGCCGTGACCAACGGATCGATTCCCAACATGGCAACCCGACTTTCTCAACGGCGCGATAGCCATCGGCCCCGCAGACTACCCGCAAGTCTGCCTCACACGGCTCGCAAACCGCCCCCAGCAGCTAAATCGATGGCGTTTTTGCGCCATAAAGACTTGCTATCCGGGATAGCTTCTGGCAACGGCACCGACGTGGCACTTACAGCGTAATCGATCAACCTTTAACTTTCAGCGAAATCGCCTTGGCTGAGACAAGACATTTTTGGTGCTTGGACTGAGATCGTTTGGTACGCCGTTGGCGCGCCGACTTACCGAAAAATGATGCCGCGTGCCGGGTGTTGACGTTACGAGTTGAGACCCACCGCGAATCTCGGAGAATGCCCCAAACGCTACAGGGTCATGCTGCGTTCTCAGCCGTGTAGATCGGCGATGGCAGTCGGGGGTAAGCACGTAACACGTGTAAGAAGACGTTCGCGGCGAGTATCCGGATCTCGTCGTCGGAGTATGGCTCAGGCAACCCGGTTGCATCCGCGTAGAGAAAGTCGTGAATCTCTGACTTCACAGCGTCGCGCGTCGCCTCCTTGCTGGTCCATTGGTCGATCTTTAGCTTCTCGGACTTCAGCTTTGCCAAGAGCTCAGCGGCGACTTTCTTAATACGCTTCATGTCTCTTGCATCGAGCTCGTCTTTGCGGATCAGATCGAAGATCGCCAGCGACTCTTCATCGAGCCCCTCACGGGTAGCTCGGCTTTCTTCTTC
>JBGSJT010000077.1:0-6577 GCA_041741715.1 Pirellulaceae bacterium
CCCAGCAAAACTGGCTCGCGCTCTGCGACGTTGTCGACAATTGCTCTGGTGAGAACGTAGTGGCAAGCATTCCGCTTGCGCTCCATATTTCCATGGCAATGGCATTGCCGCGCGACGCTCGGAGGCTTCCGAGCAACTGACCATTAGGCGACCACTGGACACAGCTTATTGGCTCGTCGGAGCGTTCCGTTGGCAGCGTGGCCAAGCTTCCGTCCTTGAGCCGCCACACACGCACTTTGCCGTCGGCGCAGCCAAACGCGACCATTGAATCGTCGGTAGCGACATCGACCGAGCGTTGTAAAGTCATCCGTGGATCAAATTCCAAATACTCCGGCCCAGCTTGTGGTTCAAAATCGATGTTACTCTCCGAATTGCCTTCAATATCGACGATGTTTGCACGCCGGTGGTCCCAGATCAACAGTCGCTGGCCATCTCGCATCCAGGCGATCGCGCCCCAGCTCTGGTTGCCGTCAATCAGTGTCCTGCCGTCCCGCTGCGTGAACCAACGCGCCAGCACTCGGTTGCGATCATCGCGAATCTCAACCGCGTCGCCGTTCGACGACAGCAGTGCAATCCTCTGGCAGTCGCTAGTCAAAGCGACACCGCCCCACTGCGAATCCGTTGGATTTGGGATTGTGTGTAGTGGCACTCCGCTAGCCAGCTCGAATATCTTGCAATCGTATTGCGTCAGTGCCGCGTAAAACTTGCCACTGGGATCAATGGCTATCCGGTTCTCAGTCAGGTACGAAGCTTCGTCACGCAACTCAGGAAACCAGGGGCGAATCTGCCACGCGGCTCCGTGCGCTATTGGCACGGAAGCGGGCAGCAGGCCCGCGATAGTTGGTGCGATTCCAGCTTGTTGTGAATCGGCGGCTGTTTCGAGCGAGTCCGGTGGTGATTTGAGTTGCTTGACGGCGACGTCTGGAACAGCGGGAGACACTGCGGTGGCCGGCGGATCGAGCGGAAAGGAAGGCAGTTCGACTGGCGCAGTGTCACTGGCTATCGTGGCGGCAGGCTGGTGATCGGGCAACGCAGTGACGACCGGATCGGCTTCCATTTCTCGTCGCGTCACACGTATCGCGGACGGGGTACCGCTATTGATGACAACTTCATCTTGCGAAACCTCAAATTCTTCTGCCTTGACACCGGTGATTTTCAGTTCCCACCGCCCTTCACGGAGTTTGAGTGTATTGCCTTGCTCCAGCGTCAGCGCTAGTTCTTCGCGCTGGCCATCCTTGACGGCCACGACGTGTAGCTGAGCATTGGGATCGGCGCAGTCAATGACAAGTTGCCCGCCTCCAGGCAGCATTAACGTAATCACCGTGGCAACTACCAACGCAGGAACCAAGAACCCCAAGCCGATGGCGGCGAGCCATTTCCAACGCGGCCGTTTTGGCTTGGTAGAACTCGCGATGAGTTTCGGCAGCGATCTAGCAGATTGCTTGGTTTGGTCACCCAAGGCTGCACGCGTTGACGAAGCCACCGAAGTTGCAGCCAATTTGGGTTTACCGTCTGTACGAGGCGCAAGTAGCAGGTGAAGCGAAGTCGGGTCAGCCCAGCGAGTCAGTTCCGTCGCCAATTCCCCGGCAGTCTGTATCCGCTCGTCTGGGTCCTTCGCCAAACACTTGTAGATCAAACTGGCCAGTTCTGTCGGCAAGTTCGGCAGCTTCTTTTTGATATCTGGCACAGACTCGTGCAGAATGCGGCTCGCCACCGTGATGAAGTTCTCACCGCGTTTGGACGGAAAGACGGGTTGTCCCACAATCAGGGAATAGAGAGTAATGACCAAAGAATACACGTCGGTACGAGCATCGACGGAGCGGCTGCTTCGCAATTGTTCTGGAGACATGTAGTCGGGCGTACCGAGCATTTGACCGGCATGCGTCAACTCGGTCATCACCCCTTCGGCAGTTTCATCTGGGGGAACTTGCCAACGAGCCAAGCCTAGATCCAGCACACGGACTACGCCACTGCGGTCTAGGATCAAGTTGCCCGGCTTAATGTCGCGGTGCGTGATGCCTTGCTCGTGAGCGTACTGCATGCCGTCGGCAGCTTGTCGAACGACTTCGCAGGCCGCACCAACGGACATAGCCTTTCCCGCTCGCGCAAGTCTCCGCTGGATGGTCCACAGGGAATCGCCCTCGATATAATCCATTACTACATACGGAAACTCACCCTCAAAACTCGCATCGTGTGCCGCCACAATGTTCGGGTGGTTTAGAGCACCCAGGGTTTTGACTTCGCGGCGGAACCTTGCCAAGCCATCCGAGTTTAGAGCTGTTTCGGACCGAATGACTTTGACAGCTTGAATCTTACCCAGTTGCCGATGCTTGGCTCGGTAAACTTGGCCCATGCCACCTTGGCCGATCAGGTCGAGGATTTCGTAGTTCGCAATGGTCGGCAGGGACTCGGCGTCCGACAGCTTCTTGATTGTCGCGAGCCTTGCCAGCTTGGCGATAAACTCGCGAGACTTGCTATCCAGCTCTTCATGCGGATGATTGCACATAGCATCCCGCACAATTTCGCCAACTTCGTCCAGCGTCGGTTCTACTGCTGCAACCTGGGTATCGATCGCGCTCTGTCCGGCGGACTTATTGCGCTTCACGTTCGGTTCGTTTGGTGGTTCCATATATGGGTGCGCAATTCGATCAACGAAGAAGAAATCGGGACGTCCAATGTTACAAACTCGGCAGCGTTACGCGATAAATCAGGAATCGCGAGTTTCATCCATAGAAACGTTGCCAGTCTTGGGGTTTTTGGAAATGTCGTCCTCCAGAATGCCTTCCATTTCATCGCGAATGCGTCTCAGCACGCGATTTGCGGCTTGACGCACTGCGTTCGGCGTCATCCCCAGTCGCTCGGCGATTACCGGACCACCCATTCTCTCTAATTTGTGAAGTTGAAAAGCTTCCCAAGTTTTTGGATCGAAGTCTGGTTTGACTGCATTCATCACATTCGACACGAGTTCACGCCGAAAGTCGGTCTTAGATTCCCCTTCGTTTTCGTCGACTCGGAGTTCACCAAGAATCTGCTGGTACTCGTCTCCGCCTGGAGAGCCTGGCTTGCTCAAATAACGCTCACAGTGGGTCGCAATTTCGCGGCGGACGATCGTAAACGCCCAGTGCCGCAGCCTCATTGACTTGCCGTCGCGTTCGAAGCGTGAAATGTACCGGTACATTTTCACCAGCACCGACTGGACAATCTCCTCACAATCCTCGTGCTTCAAGCCGCGACGTTTGCAGAACTTCAGAATGGTCGTGCCCCAGATCCCAGCCAGCTGACTCCAAGCTTGATCGCTGCCCCGCCTAAGCGCGGAGATTAAGCTGTGGGGCGTATCGTCGCTGGCAGATTGATATTCGGAAAAGTGACGAGTTTCAGAATTGGTCATGCTGAGAATTGTCTCGCAAATTGCCGGAAAAAGCCAAACAAGAGCACTCAATTGTAGTCCAAAGCCGGTCGCGAAACGCGGGCCGAGGGGCTTCGTCAACTAGGAGTTTTCATGGCTGTTTCGGAATTGTCTGATTTCCTGCGTAACGCACTTGGGTTTGAGATTGCACAACACCGAGCAACGGGCACCGTGCCTACCGCTCATCCAAGTTGCGTCCCACGCCGGGCCGCAGCAGTCTCTGCCTGAATGGGGTAATGCTATGCAACGTTTCACACACTTCGTCCTTGGAGTCTCGTGCTCTATTTCGGGGATCCTTTCTCTTAGTTCCCGAGTCAATGCGCATGACTTTACATGGGACAATTTGGCTTTGGCCTGTATTAAGCTCGACAAGCATTTTGATGTGGAAGCCAACGTTGAGTGGTACATGAAAGAGTATCGAGAAGCCACCTGGAACCATGCGCGGAACGACGAGTTCTTATTGGATGAGAAAATGCAGGAAACACGCAAAATCTTCCAAAATCGAATCGACCAGTTCGATGTAGACCAAGCTTTCATGCTCCGTACCCAAATGGAAATCAGGGACTACGATTTTACCAACCAAGAGTTTCCAAAGTCCATCGTTGGTGCGGACGCGTATTGGTACAAAAGTTCATCGAAATCCTCCCAATCGATTCCATCCACATTAAAGCTTTTCATTAAGAACCATCATTTCCTAGATGGCGTGCCCATGGAGCCAGCCGCGGCAAAGGCTTTCGTACAATCGCGGAAGCAGAGCGACGGCTATGTGGACCGGACCGTGTATGCCACCATCGAGTTTCGTCTCCTGAAACTGCAAGACGAAGGCGAGTTGCTAGCCGAAGCTCTCAACGTCACGTACTACCGCGATTCGGCTCGTCGCCAGCCACTTGGACCAACACTCGTTTATAAATCACCGTCGGCATCCACCAACGAGCAGACAGCCCCCGCCGCTAGCACTACCCCCGGTCGTGAAGCGGATACCAACGCTGACTTGAGTGTTCTGGGCCGAAGATAGCCACTAAGTTTCTGCGATTGGGCCCCTCGGGAATCGACATCACACAGCCAGCGTGATTTCAGTCAGTTGCGGGCAGCGGCTGAAATCTCGGTGGTGTCTGAGTGCAGGACCGCCGCGAACTCTGCTGCTTGCGCGGTACTTTCATCGACTTGCATGCTGGCACCATCTCATCCAGAAGCTCAGACGCAACAAAGCCGAAGTAGCTTCCACTCGATTGCCTGCGCGCTCAGGACACGCCCTCCTATGGGGTTTTAAGCTCGGCATGCCAGACGTCAGGTCGGCAGAATATTGGTGAAGCCAAAGTGACACGGCGGCCATGGAGGGGGCTACCTTCCGCCACTAGTTCGAAACGGATTCCTTTCCCGACTACCAATTGTTCGCAAGAGGAATTCTAGAGTTTGCTCCGAAACTCTTGGATTTCCTCCAGTAGTCTCTGAAGCTCGCGGATCGCACTCTTCCGTTGCGCTCCCTTTAACTCGAGCTGATACACGCGTTCCAGTGTAGGCGCAACTCCAAGCGCCTCGTTGGCAACCTCCGCCTCAAGATGTCCGCATTCGATTTGGGTACAGGCTAGGGCCAGCATGAACCGGGGGTACAGCTGACTGTCTTCAGCTAGGTAGTCAAACTCCTTCAAGGTGCTTTTCGTCAAGCATGGTACAACCTTGTGAGGCTCATAACGATTGCTACTCTGTTCTGCAAGCACAAGCTCGACCAATTGCTTGCGAAACTGCAACAAGTCGTCGTCTGAGAAGAGCGTTGGATAGACGGGATGAGGTTTTCGTGCGATACGGGACTTGGCGGCTGGCTTCTTACGAGGCTTGGGCACATCAATCGACACGATTTCCCATTCGTCGGCATCTTCCCGTTCTTCAATCATGGGTTCGATGAAGTCCGGACAATGGGGCAGCGAGCGAAACGACCACTTCAAAGCAAATTGCTTTGCCCCGTATTCCTTGACATCACTTGCGGCCAGCGGTTTGTCTACCAGCGAGGCGGGGGTCAGTTGCACGATTAAGGCTACCGGCTGTTTCAGACTCTTCTTGCTCCAATCGCATTTGTATCTGCGCGTCGATTTCCAATATTGCTTGAGATTGTCAAGTAGACTCAGCGACACGTCCCAGCCTGAGACAGTAGAAGCCAGGTGCGAGACGGCGCTGCGACAGGGAACAAAGCAGTAGACGTCTACTCGGTACTTGTCTGCTGGGACTTGAATTACCTGTTCTTCCACGGCCAAAAAACCGGAGGCAACATCGAGCATGCACGATGCTTTCCCCAGCCAAGACTGCTCCTCCGGTTCATTCAATGGTCTCAGGGCAAAGCGGATGTACCCCTCGCCGCTGCCAACATCGATGGGCAATACTCTACCGTCGTGAACCGCCTTAGAAACTCGAGCCCTTCGGTCACGGCGCTGAACGGTAGTCTCCCTTGTCAAAGGGGCGAACTGGTCCAACTCGGTAAGCCTGATTCCATTAGCTTTGCATTGGCAAATGGAAGTGCAGTCAACAGTCGGAACCTCAATATCCAGTTGTAGCGCGAGCCGCTGGATGTTCGGCGCCTTCCTTTTGCTGCGTGCTGGCATCTCCCCGGACTCCAGTTCTGTTCATGTATTCAAAGCCGAACGAGATTCTACCTTGCTGGCGGCGGCCGGTGGAGGGTGTGCTGAAGCTAGGTTCGCTCCCCGTGAGCAGCATGCGTTGCGATACGGGCGCCCGCTCGGGGGCAAGAAGACACTGCACCGACAGAGCTCGCCCACCCGCTGGGATGGGCATAGTGTCCGTAGCGAATCATCGGCTGCAAACTCGAAACACGCCTGCAGCTACGACCGCCCCGTCGCGCGTTTTTTTCAGAATATGGCGCTGGCTGCGACACTGATCTGTTTGATCGTCCCACCTGTCCCCGTGGCCCGGAATGGACTTTGAACTTAGCCAACCCGCTCGTTCAACGACGTAATCGCAACTCTTTATCCGGTACAGGTTCGACAACCGTGAGCTTCAGAACGCAACTAGACAAGATATGCTTTAGAGCACCTTTGCTATTCGAGAGCTGGAAAATCCAACCTTATGAGACCTCTATGTGCACGAGGGCGTTTCCTGCGTTGTTGAATAGCTGGAGCCGCGGTTCGTGGCTCACCGATGCGAATTAGGTCCAGCATGAAC
>JBGSJT010000078.1:0-3473 GCA_041741715.1 Pirellulaceae bacterium
AAAATCGCTTCATTTCTTTTTCAGCACCTGATTCCGATTCAAAGTCGATATCGATCACAAACCACTTGTCGTCGGCAAACTCTAGCGTGAACACCAAGAATCCGTTGCGCTGGCCATTGGGTTGCTTGTGATCTTCATCGACCTTAACCGCTTCCGAAGTCGCCAATGCTCGGTTCGGTTTGGCTGGATCGTTGACGTGGACTGTTTGAATCCTCAATCGCTGGACATTGAGAAATCCTGGAAGTTCTTTAATACGTTTGGGATCAGCCGGAGAGCTCTTCGCCAAAGCAGCTGCCTGCGCGACATCACCCGAAATCGCCGACGCAACGTAGGCTTCGACCACGGTACGGGCATTCGCGAGGATTCTTTCTTGGTGCGTTGCATGTCGTCCTTCAAAGTCCGTTTTAAGCTGAACCATTCGCGACGTGACTTCAGCTCTGTTCAACTTCCACCAATCGCTCAATTGTGCCACAGTCGAATCTTCGGGTTGGCCAAACAAGTCAATTAGAGTGCATCGACTACTCTCGCGCAGCGAGCCACTTCGATCGCGTAAGTGGCGTGATTGATTTAGGGACTCGCTGGCACCAGAGTCATTGGGTTTGGCTTTGGCGAGCAACCATTCAATAGCGGATTGATCGCCAAGTTCCGCGAGACCCACGACAGCAACGAATCTGGCATCTGGCCACGTTCCACCGACGTTGTCACTCCATATGCTTTGGCTCGGGGTGCTGGGCACGGATACCGGCACAGCATAAGGGCTTGAGTCCAGCGTTTGGGGATTGAACAAAACGGCTTGTAAGAATGGCATTGCATCAGGGTGATGCAGTGCTCTCGCTGCCCATACAAAATCGACTATGTCTGAACGCGTTGCCTTGTGCCCGTAACTAACAACGGACTCCAAAGCAGTACGCTCAAAATCATGAATTTCTTGAGGCCAAGTCTCAGTCGGCGTCAAGGGTTGCTGGGGGGACGCAGGATCCGTGCTCCATCGGTTCCTCCCCCAGGTGTTAAATACTCTCGTAAGCACCGCCAGCAAATGACGCCTTGCTTGGTAGGTCGATTCGCCCCCTGCGCAAGCCCTTCTAAAATGATCCAGAACATAATTTGCGATCTCGATGTTGCTCGTCATGCGAGTTGCGACAGTTGCTATGTAGCGTTCGGTAGACTTCCAGTCCATCTTGGGATTGCTGAGAAGATTTTCCATTGCCTGGTAGGCCTCATCGGCCGTCGCAGTGACGTTGACCGAAGTCACGTCGCTGTGAGATGAGTGATCGTTTGCTCTTTCATTTTCAATTTCGCTTGAACCGCGAGGCGTCATCTCAGGTCGCGGGGCAGATGTATCACGTTCGACCTGTCTTACGCCGGGAAGGCCGTTGAGATTGACTTCGACGAGATTCAAACCGGCGGATAGCTTCGTGCCCTTGGGGATCTCGAAATTGACTCGCAAGTCGTATTCAGCTTTGCTCAGCTTTTCAGACAGCGAAATCACTTCGTACTTGTAGTTACCCACATCGCCGGATCGCTTTTCATCCTGGCCGATATAGTGAATGGACACAGCGGCATGCTTTGCCAAGGGCGGCATTTCCGGAAACTCACTCCGGCCTGAAGTAACGATGACAAAATCATAAACGTGATACTGAATCACTGCCTTGCGTAGGATCATTTCTTTGTCCAGGTGAATCTCAAAGCAGTTCTTGCGATTGCCAATGGTTGCACTGGGGAGACTGATCAAACCTTTTAAGACGTAGCCGTCATCCACTTCGACGGCATTCGATACACTGAGGATGCTCGGTGTGAATCCAAAGCCGCTTGGCAGAAGATACTCCCAGGCTTTCTTGCCACCGCTTAGCTTCGCGATATCCGAACTATGCGAAAAGATCTCCTGATCGCGATTCCAAATGCGGTGATAATTGAAGCAATCGCTTTCGATCGTTCGCGGCGCGAGCATACCGTGTTCGGGATGAATCGCGGTTTCAAGATCGGCTAGAATCTCCAACGTGCTCTCGAAGTTCTGCCCAGTCCAAATGTAGCGAATGCGATGGGGTTGTTGATAGTCTTCTGGCAATCCTTCGGGGATGCCAGGGTCAGCCTGGCCGAAACGAATGCTATTGAAGCGTTCTTGCCCGGCCTCACCGCGGGGTGAAGTGAGCGTATCCCAGGTTCGTTCCAACTCGACCGAGTGTCGGCTTAATTTGGCATCGCGTTCGCGGAGTTCATTCAGCAGCTTGTCCTTGTCGATCGGTTTTCCTTCCGCAGGAACATCGGGATTGATGGTCGTGCTCTCCAAATTACCGGTCGGTGCTTTGGTTGAGTCTTGCTTGCTCTTCGGTTCATCGACGGGCTGGCGATACTTTTTGCCAGTCAATTGATCTGTGACAGAAGTACCAGCCGGAATCTGCAATTGCGTTGGCACAACAACCGCGTCGTTGACTTTCACTTCCGAAGCGACAAACTCCGCGCCGAGCATACCCGATGGATTGAAAAACATGTACGTGCGAACGCGGTGAGGGATATTGACACCGTCAATCGTTCTGTAGTCGTCTACCAATGCAACTCGAAGTGGCATTGAATCGGCACCACCTACAACGCTCAATTCATCAACTCGCGTAATAAGTAGATCTTTGTCAATTTGTTCCCAAAAGACTCGATACCAAAGATGTTCAACTGCCGTTCGTCCATTGATTTCACTTGGCTCCTGATGAAGAAAGGTGGCGATCCATTGAACCTTCTGATCGGCAGTTTTCTTTTTGTCTAAATGAAACAACGGCCGTCCAGCGGGATCAGGAATGCCAGGCGTGTGAGCTGCCTTCTCCAAAACGGCAGACAATTCGTGATCGAGAATAGGTCGGAAGGCGTAGACGTCCGCCCGAATCCAACCTGACCATGGTTGACGAAGTTCATCCGCTGGCTTCTTGGTTATCGTCGCCTGACCGTGACCGTCCTCCACGCCAATAAGTTGCGTGAAAACATCTCGCTTGAAAAACCAATCTCGAAACATCATCGGCAGCTTGCCATTGAGGTCACCATATCTAATGTGGCCCGAGTCGGCGGTGTAGTCTCGCTCAATCAATATTGGAAACGGTCCCAGCCCGTCAAAGTTTCTTTCGGGCGAAGTGTATCGCTTGATGTAGTCTTCGTTCGATTCGCCCTCAATTCGCTTTGTCTCGATTTGTTGAGTCTGACGAATGTTGCCAACCAAACGTAACTGACGCAGCGACTTCTCCCGCTGCTTCTGCATTTCGAGTAACTCGGTCAAGTTCGCAATGCCCGCATCATGCGCATCCGCCTGATTGGTTGGGACAGGTGGTGTTTCGGCGGTGGAAAGATCGACAATCGGAATGGCGATTGGTTCAATAGGCGTTGTTCGGCGAAGGATCATCAGTGTAGGGAACTCACCGGGCGCGGATTGATTGATGTCGAAGCTGGTTGGTGGTTTCGGATCGCTACCGTCCGTTGGTGTTCTGCCCTGACAT
>JBGSJT010000079.1:0-2205 GCA_041741715.1 Pirellulaceae bacterium
AGCGAGGGTCAGAAATGTCGCTTCGAGAAAGTACTCTAGTGTTCGACGTTGGCAGACACGCCACGCGAGGACCAGACTAATGACGCCGAAGACTCCAGTCGTTAGTGCTCGTGCAGCCAAGAACGAAGTCGTTTTATTGTCAGACCCAAGAATCCTTGCCAGTGGAAAGATCAAACCTGAACGCCAACTGTTCGGGACGACCGCAAACCATACTGGTGGGCGGGAATCATTTTTATTTTGCGGTCGCAAATTCTCGCTGACCAGCATGAACAGAAAGTCGTTCATTTCCCATTGGGTCAAGAATGCCCGGAGACCGGTCTCCTGCCCTGAATCTTGCGAAGTCGCGATGGAAGGCTCGGCGACTTTGACAGGGTGTGTGATCAGCATGGGAGCAATAAACAAGCCTGCGAAAATGACCGACATCACGCAAAAGTAGAGCGCTTGTTGCCAGTGAATTCTTGCGGCGATACCTGCTGCCATAGCCGGCAGGAGAATGATGGGATAGAGCTTCGCACCAATTGCCAGTGCAAAGAAAAACGCACCGCAAGTCGCGGCCAAATAGGAGTGCTCACCCCTCTGCTGCATCATTCGCAAGATCCACCACACACTCACCGTGGTCCAAAATACGGCGATTGAATCCAAATGCCCAGAATTGGCGAACTCTTTGAGTACTAACGGGCACCAAGCGTAAGCGATGATCCAGCCGGGGTGCATTCCCAACACGGCTAATAGCGATCCCATTACAACACAAGTTCCAAGGTCAAATAGAACAAGGATTGATTTCATCAAAAGCATGCGTGTCACAACAGACGCATTTGACGGATTGCAGTGATCTGCCAAGGCGAAGACCTTTTGACTTACCGGCGGATAGACGGTCGGCAGTTCTGCAAAATGAGTTCGACTCAGAATCACACTCATGGCAGGAGATTGATCGCGGAGATCAACTAGCTGTCGGAGTTCAGTCGGCAAGATTTGATTGCCATCGGCTTGGGAAACAATAGCTGGACTGTAGCGATAGGGATTGACGCCGCGCGCCGTGGCGGCGCCATCCCAGAGGTAACGATAGATATCGACCTCTTGAATAGGATTAGTAGGTAACAAAACTCCGCGGAATAGCAAACTCGATATAGCGATGGTGCAGAAGAACGTCTTAGAACGTGGGCAATTCAGAGCCATGGGAATCGCGGCAAAGTAGACGCCAAAGCTCGCTGCGAAAATCGCAAGCATTCTGAGAATGGGACGGTCCGCTGGATCGGAACCGTAAGAGAAGGCATCGTCGAGCGAATAGAGGCACGTGTACAAGGCCAACTGAACGACAGCCAGCAATTGAAGTTTCAGCAGTGGAATGCGATTTCCATTTTCGTCTGTCCGATTGAGCGAAGTATCCATGGCTATCTACGCATTGCCCGAGAAAAACAATCAGACAGTTTATACTTAGCAATCGTGAACAAGATCTTGTATCCCGCTTTAATGGAGCCAATGAGCGTGCCGCTAATTTTGCTTTGGCCGATACGACATCGATAAGGCACCGGAATCTCTTTGATACGGAGTCCTGCGACTACGGCCTTGATTTGCATTTCAATCGTCCAGCCAAAACTCTGATCCTCCATCTTCAGTGATTCGAGTGCATCGTATCGAATAATCCGGAACGGTCCCAAATCGCTAAAGGAGGCTCCCCACAAGCAGCGGATCAGGAAGCAAGCGAATCGATTCCCCCACACACTTTGCGGAGGCATGGCTCCCGGTTCACGTTGGCCAAGCAGGCGTGTTCCCAGAACGAAATCTGCTTGCTCGGACAGAATCGGCTCTACAAGTCGTGGCAAAAGGTGAGCATGATCGCTGTAGTCAGCGTCGAGAAATGCAATCAGATCGGGTTTACGAAGCGTGCCGGCAAGCACTGCACGTTCGACTGCTGCTAAACCAGCGAGACAGGCTGCCCCATACCCCCGGCGACCCTCGAACACGACCTGCGCCCCAAGTCGACGAGCTACCTGCGTAGTGTTATCGGTCGAACCATTGTCAACGACTATTACACGACCTACGGGAGGCAGGTCTCGCAAAACTAGTGGCAATGAATTCTCTTCATTCAATGCTGGAATGATAACGATGACGCCCTGGAGCGAACGGTCGATCGATGCGATACGGCGGCAAGAAGGCTCGGTGTCCGAGTAGGGAAAGGCGAAATTGGACATGGAGTACGCCAAA
>JBGSJT010000080.1:0-7760 GCA_041741715.1 Pirellulaceae bacterium
CGCCGGGCATCGTTGGCAAGCAGCACTATGAATTGGCTCAAGAGATTCGCAGCACGCTTGCCCAATACGACGGCTTAAAAGACATCATCGCGATGCTTGGGCTTGAACAGCTATCGCCAGACGATCGAAACGTCGTTGCACGTGCGAGACGGTTGGAACGATTTTTAACTCAACCGTTCTTCACCACCGAACAGTTTACTGGCTTGAAAGGCAAGTCGGTCAGCTTGGAAGATTCACTGGACGGATGTCGGCGGATTCTGAACGATGAGTTCAAGGATTTTCCAGAAAAGGCTCTATACATGATCGGCATGATCGACGAAGCTAAAATGCCCAATGAATCAAAACCCGGCAAATCGAAACCGCATAGTGGCAAGGAGACGGAGCATGACCATCCCAGCACGCATGACGCTTAAGATCTCGTTGCCGTTTCAAGTGCTCGTCGAGCGCACCGATATATTGCGAGTGGTTGTGGAAACTGAGTATGGTTCCTTTGGGCTATTACCGCACCGACTCGACTGCGTGGCCGCGATCACGCCAGGGATTCTTGTTTACGAAACAGAAGAAGCAGGCGAGTCATTTGTGGCCGTCGACGAGGGGGCGATCGTGAAGGCCGGGTTGAACGTTCTGGTGTCGGTCCGCAATGCGATCGAAGGCGTGGACTTAAGCGAACTTCGTGAAGCGGTACAGCGAGAGTTCTTGACTTTGAATGAGCAAGAGCAGAACGTTCACGACGTACTGGCTAGAATGGAAACCGCTTTTGTTCGTCGGATCGCGCAGTTGCATCATGCATGAACGACCCGAACCTAATGAAGCGCAATTGGATCGCGAAGCGAGTCAATCGTCTAGGTTTGCTCGCCAAGTGGAAACAAAAGCGAAGCGAAAGATGAAGGCGATGCAGCAACACGACACTGGCGTTTGGTTTGGGCTTGGCATGATGGGACTGATCGGTTGGTCGGTCGTGGTGCCGACGCTTGTGGGCACCGCCGTTGGCATGTGGCTTGACCATCGCTTTCCACGTGGCCAGTCGTGGACGTTGATGTTGTTGGTGGCTGGATTGCTAATCGGCTGCTTCAACGCCTGGATGTGGGTTTCCAGAGAAGACAAAGCAATGCACGAAGAAAAGGAAGATAAAAATGCATGAATTATTTAACACGGCAGTGCCCCTTATCGCAGGCTTGGCCTTGGGTGCGTTTTTCTTTGGCGGGTTATGGTGGACCGTTCGCAAAGGACTCACGTCTGATCATCCAGCGACTTGGTTTCTGGTCAGCCAATTGTCGCGAATGGCTGTGACTCTATTTGGCTTTTACTTTGTTGCGGATGGACAGTGGCAGCGGGTGCTCCTATGCCTTGCGGGCTTCTTGATCGTCAGAGTGGTCGTGACACCAATTTCGAGAATTGCTGAATCCTCGCAATCAACTGTCGCGAAGGAGACCGACCATGCGTCTCAGTCCCGATGAATGGATCTTTTGGCAATCAGGTTTCGTCAAACTCAACGCTACGATTGTCTTTACGTGGGCCATCATGCTTGTACTGACCATCGGCTCGCTGTTGATTACTCGGAAATTGTCGACGGAGCACAATCGCACTCGGTGGCAAAACCTGCTGGAAATCATCGTCACCGGAATCGTAGTTCAAATCGAAAGCATCGGACTTCGCAAGCCCAAGAAATACCTCGGTTTTCTTGGGACACTGTTTCTGTTTGTGGCTACTGCGAGTCTCTGCACGATCCTTCCGTTCTATGAACCACCAACTGGATCACTTTCGACGACCTGTGCGCTGGCGCTGTGCGTCTTTGTCGCCGTTCCAATGTTTGGAATCGAAGACCAGGGAGTTGGCGGCTACTTGAAATCTTATCTCAAGCCGACATTCATTATGCTGCCGTTCAATCTCATCAGCGAAGTCTCACGAACGCTCGCGCTAGCCATTCGTCTGTTCGGCAACATGATGAGTGGGGCGATGATTGTCGGTATTTTGCTTTCAATCACGCCGTTCCTCTTTCCGGTCGTGATGACACTGCTGGGACTGCTGACTGGGATGGTGCAGGCATACATATTTAGCATTTTGGCAGCGGTATATATCGCCGCCGCGACCCAGCGACGGAAAATTGCAAATTGATGATCAGCCCCAGAGTAATACCGTCAGCCGCAGAAAACAACGCGTGCATTATGGTGCCTTTCAAACATAGATTCTGAACAGATGGAAACGAAGGTCATGGAGAAAAGTGATTACGAATTAAAATCCCGTATCCCAACCTCCGTTGCCTCTGTTTTCTCCTGTTCAAACTTACAACCGGCTAGCCTCAGACACAACAAACAGTTTCAACGGAAACAACATGGATAATATGACTTGGATCGCAGTGACATCGATTATCATTGCAGGAATCACGACGGGTTTTGGCACGATGGGCCCAGCGCTAGCCGAAGGCAGGGCGGTGGCCACCGCGCTCACGTCGATCGCGCAACAGCCCGATGCCTCGCCAACGATCACTAGAACGCTGTTTGTTGGCTTGGCAATGATCGAGTCCACGGCAATCTATTGCTTCGTCGTGTCGATGATTCTGATCTTTGCCAACCCGTTTTGGAATCATGCTATCTCCCAAGCGGCAGGGAAGTAAACGATGCTCATCGATTGGTTCACCGTCGGTGCGCAGGCCGTCAACTTTCTGATCTTGGTCTGGCTACTAAAGCGTTTTCTCTACAAGCCGATTTTGGATGCGATCGACAAGCGTGAAAAGCGTATCGCGGACGAACTTGCCGACGCCGACAAGAAAAAGCAAGAAGCCAAGCAGGAGCGGGACGAATTCACAAAGAAGAACGAAGAGTTTGACCAGCAGAAGAGCGAGTTGCTGAACAGGGCAACCGAAGAGGTAAAGGCTAAACGACAGCAGATGCTTGACGACGCGCGGAGTGATGCCGACGCCGTGCGAACGAAAAGCCAGGAATCGTTGAAACGTGAACTCACTAGTTTACAAGCAGAGATTGAGCGGCGTACTCAGGCCGAGGTGTTTGCCATCGCGCGGCATGCGTTGTCGGACTTAGCCGGTGTCGACTTAGAAGGTCGGATGTGCGAAGTGTTTCTCCGTCGCTTACGAGAACTCAACGATGACGTAAAGCAAACCATCCGTGAATGCAAAGTTTCGGATACTCAACCCGCGATTATGCGGAGCGCGCTGGAGCTGACCTCGGAACAACACGACGACATCCAGAAGACTCTCAACGAACTGTTTTCAACCGAGATGCCTGTTCGATTCGAAACGGATGCAGAGCTCGCCAGTGGGATTGAATTGACGGTCGCCGGGCAAAGGATTGCGTGGAGCATTCGTGACTATCTCGCCGCGCTTAAAAAGAACGTGAGCGAACTACTTGACGACGAGAATGTGCACGCAACCGATGCGGAAGCGAGTGTCGCGCGATGAACGTGCCTAACGACTTAATGCAAGTCGCCTTTGAGCGATCATTCGAGCGGCTTGTTCGTGTTCGCAAGTCGTTTTCGCCAACATTGCTGCCCCACGAGGTTGGAACTCTCGCAAGCGTCTCGACGGGTATCGCTCAAGTCACCGGATTACCGGGAATTGGCTACGACGAAATTGTGACGTTTCCCAACGGCACGCTTGGCATCGCGTTCAATGTCGATGCCGATGAAATTGGTGTCGTACTACTCGGTGACTACACGACGCTTCATGCGGGTGCAGAAGTACGCCGAACAGGCCGAGTCATGGACGTCGCGGTGGGCGATGGTTTGTTAGGCCGTGTGATCGATCCGCTTGGCCGTCCGCTCGATGGAAGGGCACCTGTCATCTCCAACCAGCGCAAGCCAGTCGAACGCCCGGCGGCTGCGATCATGGACCGCGCCCCCGTCACCGTGCCGCTTCAAACGGGGCTGAAGGTCATTGACGCATTAATACCAATTGGTCGTGGTCAACGTGAGTTAATTCTGGGAGATCGTCAAACGGGAAAAACGGCGATCGCCATCGACACGATCCTCAACCAACGCAATCAAGAAGTAGTTTGCGTCTATTGCGCGATGGGTCAGCGTGCATCGGCAGTTGCGAAAGTGATCGCGACATTGAAAGATCGAGGCGCGATGGACTATACGGTCGTTGTCGTCGCCGAAGGAAACGAACCGCCTGGACTCTGCTATGTCGCTCCGTATGCGGCCACGACCATCGCGGAGTATTTCATGGAACAGGGGCGCGATGTGTTGATTGTCTATGACGATCTGACTCACCACGCCCGATCGTATCGCGAGCTGTCGTTACTGCTTCGGCGTCCTCCTGGTCGAGAGGCTTTTCCCGGTGACATTTTCTATCTTCACGCACGGCTCTTGGAACGCTCAACTCATCTGCGCGAGGAAACTGGCGGTGGTTCGCTGACGGCACTTCCCATCATCGAAACGGAGGCGCAAGACATTTCCGCTTACATCCCAACTAATTTGATCTCCATTACTGACGGGCAGATCTATCTATCACCGTCGTTGTTTGAGTTGGGTATCCTGCCAGCAGTGGACGTGGGTAAATCGGTTTCGCGGGTCGGCGGCAAAGCACAACGGGCTGCTTACCGTGCAGTCGCAGGCGATCTAAAGTTGGCATACGCGCAGTTCGAGGAGCTGGAAACCTTTTCCAAGTTTGGTGCTCGGGTCGATGAATCCACTCGTAAATTGATCGAGCACGGTCGACGCATCCGCGCGTGCCTTAAACAAGCTGAACATTCGCCAGTTTCTATGCCTTCGCAGGTGATGGTCCTGCTGGCTCTGACGGATGGCCTCTTTGATCAGGTTCCGATGGATCAGATGACGGACGCTGAGGCCGCAGTTCGAGCCGCCGCGGAAAGTCTTTCCGCCGCGATACAAGATCGACTCCAAACTGCGGACGCGCTAAGTGATCCGGACCGCGACGCAATTCTGGAAACCGCCCGCGAAGCACTACAATCCTTTCAGCCACGTGATAAGAAGCTTCCACCAAGCAAGGGAGTGGCCACTTGAGTCAAACGATTGCAAGTTTAAAACGACAGATCGGGGGAGCCTCGGATTTGCAATCAGTCGTACGAACGATGAAAGCGATGGCCGCTTCCAACATTGTCCAGTTTGAAAGTTCGGTACGTGCGCTGGCCGATTACAGCCGTACCGTTGAACTCGCGCTGAGTGTCTGCCTTCGCGAAGCCAACCAGCCGGAACGCGTTAGCTTTCGGTTCCCGCAGAAACCGCGTGCTGACGCACGACGGCCGATGAGCAATCAGGCAACTACCGTGAACCTCACGGCCGCGATCGTCTTCGGTTCCGATCAGGGCCTCGTCGGACAATTCAACGCAATCATTGCTGACGAGGCGTTAAAAACGCTAGCTAGTTTGCCGGACAAACGCATGATTTGGGCCGTTGGTGAGCGAGTTCACTCGCGTTTGCAGGGCACAGATTCTCAATTGATCGGTCGGTTCAATGTGCCGAGCACGGTGAAAGCGATCACACCATTGGTGGGTCAACTTCTCATCAAGTACGAGACGCAAACGGAACTATATCCGGCAAACCAACTTTTCTTGTTTTACAATCGTCCCACGATCGGTTCTCTCTATGAACCGGTCAGTCAACGACTCCTGCCGCTTGACGACATATGGCGTCGTCAGCTCTGCGAGACCCCGTGGCCAACAAAGTATCTGCCGCAAGTTTTGGGCAACGATATTCAAACGATCCGCAAGCTAACGGGCGAATACCTTTTCGTGTCCATGTTCCGCGCCTGTGCCGAGTCTTTGGCCAGTGAGAATGCCAGTCGATTGGCTGCAATGCAACGAGCTGACAAAAACATTGAAGAACTACTCGAGACGCTCAACTCGTCATTTCATCGTCAGAGACAAAGCAGCATCGACGAAGAATTGTTCGATGTCGTTTCGGGCTTTGAAGCATTGTAGGGATGAATGTTAGTTTCAGATCAGCCGCAGTGCGTTAGCACACGGTTAGTAATTGAAGTAGCGGACGCTAACCTGCAAAGCAAAGTGCCGGATTTGACCATCATTCGAGCACACGGCTTCGTTAAAGGATTAGCCAGAACCTGATACACGCGTTTGGCATCGGCGGGAGTCTCCTTGGCGTTGGACTGAATTAGTTGGCTGGGGCGTCGGGATGGGCGACAATGTGCTTCGCACGGGACTATGCCCCGGCGGAAACATGCGGATGTCACTTCTGGGGGGGACACACCGGAGTACATCTTGCGGCGTACTGCCATTTGAAGTACGCTGAAAAATATGAAAAGTCCGATTCTCATCCTGTTGCTGATCGTCAATCTTTTGACGTGTCCAGTGCGCTGTCTTTCCTGTGGCGAGAAAGTAACGACGGGCGAAGAATGTACGCCAGCGGCTTGCACTTGCTGCCAGCATGATCCTGAGGCTCCGGTTTCTCAAGTGCCGGAGCCATGTGGCGACGATTGCAGTTGCCAAAACTGTATCTGCGAAGGTGCGGTGGTTGA
The DNA here is from genome assembly GCA_041741715.1 of Pirellulaceae bacterium. Lineage (GTDB taxonomy): Bacteria > Planctomycetota > Planctomycetia > Pirellulales > Pirellulaceae > Aureliella. Next base: position 6,452 of record JBGSJT010000080.1, read on the forward strand.
AGCCGAGGTTCGGTTGCCTGACTTGATAGAGCAGTTCGTTGCCTGGGTGCGACCGCATGAGCTCATCAGCCATTGCGGCATCGATTCCACTTCTTTCTACGCGCGACGACTTTCAATCCTGCGAGAGCAATTTCTCTACGGTCGCGATGCGCTCATTGCTTATCAATCCTGGTTGATTTGAACCAGTAGTAACATCGAAAAGACTGGTTCACATTCCGACTCGAGCCGTGCGAGTTTCCGAAGCGCCTCATTCTGATTTTTAGTTAGTGTTTTCGTTGTTTGGTATTGCGCGCGATTCTCGTGCGTGGGCGAGCGATGATTGTCCGCAGTACGAATAAAGAGTATTGGTAGGAGAGGCGAAAGTCTTGCTCTACCGCCTAACTTCAAAGTTTATCAACTTCCACTTGTAAATCTGAAACCATCAATCGAATGCTCCTCCCCTGGGAATACGGTGTTCGCAACCTGGCTCGACGGCCGATGCGGACGGCATTGACGCTCGTTGCCTTGGCGACGGTCGTGATGCTGGTGTTCGTCGTGGTGGGATTCATTCGTGGGCTCGAACAATCGCTTGCGGTCAGTGGCGATGAGAATGTGGTACTCGTGTATTCGGTGAACTCAGAAGAGAACATCGAGAATTCGTCGATAGTGGCTGGGACGCCTTCACTGTTGACTGCAAGTTTGGATGGCACGGTCAAACGATTCGGAATCCCTCATGTTTCGCCCGAGTTGTATTTGGGCACGAGGGTGAAGACAAGGGACGGTGACGGTGGTATGGGGTTGGTGCGCGGTGTTAAGTTTGCGGCACCATTAGTTCGTCGCGGCGTCAAGTTGATCGAGGGCCAGTGGCCGCGCGATGGAGAAGTGATCGTCGGAAGATTGGCTGCGGCCAAGCTGGGCAGCAACGACGATGCAATGGCGATCGGAGAAGGCGTGGAGTTTGAAGGGCGTTCCTGGACGATCAGTGGTCGGTTCGCAGCTGGTGGTGCAGCTTACGAATCGGAGATCTGGTGCCGACTGGAAAACTTTCAGACTGCAACCAAGCGGCAAGACTTGAGCTTAGTCGCGATGTTGTTGTCTCCGGCGAGTTCGCCAGCAGAGGTGCAATTGTTTTGCAAAGAACGCACTGACTTAGAACTACGGGCGATTCGTGAAACCGATTACTACGCCGCGTTGCAACAGCATTACAAACCAGTCCGCATGTTGGCATGGTTCGTCGTATTGTTGGTTTCGGCGGCAGGGATTTTTGCTGGTCTGAACATGATGTATGGTGCTGTGGCCGGACGGATTCGAGAAATCGCGACCTTGCAAG
>JBGSJT010000081.1:0-22280 GCA_041741715.1 Pirellulaceae bacterium
GCATCGAAAAACGGTATACAAACTACGACGACGTGCTCGCTGACGCGGACATCGACTTCGTGCATATCAACAGCCCGATTTCAGACCACGCTTGGATGTCGCTGAAGGCTCTCGACGCCGGCAAACACGTGATATGTACCGTTCCGATGGCCACGACCATCGACGAATGTCGCCAGATCGTTGAAAAGGTCCAGGAAACCGGCTTGAAATACATGATGGCTGAAACGGTCGTCTACAGTCGCGAGTTTCTGTTTATCAAAGAGATGTACACGAAAGGTGAACTCGGAAAAATCCAGCATCTGGCGGCTTCCCACCCGCAGGACATGGATGGCTGGCCAAGTTATTGGGAAGAGATGATCCCGATGCACTATGCCACGCACGTGGTGAGCCCCTGCCTCGGCTTGATCGACGGACTGGCCGAATACGTCAGTTGCTTTGGTTCAGGTGCGGTGCGAGACGAGATTGCCGAGAAGTCGGGCAATCGTTTCGCTCTTGAATCTTGCCACATCAAGGTCAAGGACAGTGATCTGACCGCCCACGTGTGGCGGTGCCTTTACGACGTCGCTCGACAATACCGCGAGAGTTTTGACGTCTACGGCACGAAAAAGAGCTTCGAGTGGACGCTGACCGAGAACGAGCCGCATGTGCTTCATACAGCAAAAAAGCCGGAACCCGAGATCGCTGAAAAGATAGAAGTTCCTGACTACGCTCACCTCCTTCCGGAGTCGATCCGCAAGTTCACGCTCCCCCAAGAGATTCATGACGCGGAGCATCTGTCGTTCCTTCAAGGCGGCGGTCACGGCGGCTCACACCCGCATTTGGTGAACGAATTCATTAGCGCGCTAGTCGAAGATCGCGAGCCGTGGCCCAATGCAGTCACGAGTGCCAATTGGACTTGCGTCGGTATCTGTGCCCATGAATCAGCTCTCAACGGCGGCGAGATCGTCCGGTTGCCGGGGTTCACGTTGCAGGCAAACCTCAAAGTAATGGAAGCTATTCAATGAACGCTTATCTAGAAAAACCTCGAATGCGATCCTTCGCATTTTCATTGACGTTGGTGCTTGCATTAACTCCTGGCGTATCCAGCGCGACTGATGAAACCGAGCCGTTTGCTCTTTTGGTGCAGACGCTGGAATCGTCCGACAATCCAAGCGTTCAAGCGGCATTGCTCAAAGGCATGCTGAGTGGGCTTGAAGGGCGTCGAAATGTCGCCGCCCCGACGGGCTGGACCAAATTGAACGACAAGTTTGCCAAAAGTGAAATCGCCGACGTGCGCGAACGATCGTTAGCTCTGTCCCAAATCTTTGGTGACCAGGAAGCGGTCGCGCGAGCGATTGAGAGCGTAAAAAATCCGGAGATCGAGACTGGTCAGCGGCGATCGATGTTGAACTTGCTGCTGAATCAGCAGAACCGAGAAGCATCGAATCTGCTGGAGTCATTGATCGATGAGCCAGCGATGACTCTTGACGCGATTCGTGGTTATGCGATTGTCGAAAACAAGGATGCACCCACGGTGCTGCTAACGCGATTTTCAAAACTGGAACCCCAGCAACAGCGAGCGGTGATTGAAACACTTGCCTCACGGAAAGTCTACGCGGAAGCGCTCGTGGAGGCTCTACGAAATAATCAGATTTCACGGACTGAAATACCAACTCAGGTCGCGCGCTCACTCGACGATATGTTGGGCAAACGCTTCACGAAAGTCTTTGGCACCGTGAGGGCTGTCGCCGAGGACCGCGCACAGTTACTCGCGAAGTATAAAACACTATGCAACCCAGCAGCGATCGAATCCGCCGACGCCTCGCGTGGTAGAGCGGTCTTCCAAAAGACCTGCGCCGCATGTCATATGCTTTATGGTGAAGGCGGAAAAGTTGGTCCAGATTTGACTGGCTCCAATCGTGCGAATCTCGACTACATCCTGCTCAACAGTGTCGATCCCAGCTACGACGTTCCTGATGCGTACAAGACCGTTTCGGTGCTGACTGTGGACGGAAGGGCGGTCAACGGCGTCCTGGCTGAAGAAGACGCCGCACGGATTGTCCTAAAGACAGCCGAACAACCAAGAGTGGTGATCGCCAAAGAAGACATCGAAGTGCGCCAAGTCTCTCCCAAGTCCATGATGCCTGACGGTCAGTTGGACCAAATGAAAGAGCAAGAAGTGATGGACCTGATCAAGTATCTCAGAACGACCGAGCAAGTGGAGATGGCGAAATGATAAATTCGACGTACAACAATCGAATCTCGCGAGCTTTTCCCACGGCCCCGTTGTCGCGTGTATGCACGATCGCGATCCTTGGCCTATTTGCTTCTGCCGCGTTTGCCGACGATGGGCACAACCATCTTTCGATGAAACAACACAAGGACAGCGACGCTCCGTTCTTGAGTCCGAGCGAAGCCGTTGCAAAGATGGCGATTCCAGACGGCTTTGAAGTGTCTGTTTTTGTATCCGAACCCGATATAGCTGAACCGATCGCATTTTGTTTTGACGACCGGGGTCGCATGTGGGTCGTCGAGAACTTTAATTATCAGACTCGCAAGCAACATACCGACGAACAGGTCAGCCGGATTCAAATCCTGGACGATACGGATGGCGATGGCGTCTTTGACAAGAAGAAGACATTCACCGACAAGTTGACGTTTACATCAGGAATCGCCAGTGGGTTTGGCGGAGTCTTCGTGGGCTCGCCTCCCAATTTAACATTCATTCCTGATGCCGATGGCGACGATGTGCCCGACGGTCCGCCAGAAGTCTTACTCGACGGCTGGGGCATCAACGATCGCCACGAAACTCTCAATAGTTTCATTTGGGGACCCGACGGTTGGCTGTACGGTTGCCATGGAGTATTCACGCAATCCAATGTCGGCAAGCCAGGCGACGACCACTCCCAGCGTCAGTTCATCGACGGCGGCATATGGCGTTATCACCCGACACGAAAAACGTTTGAGATCTTCGCACGTGGATTATCGAATCCATGGGGATTCGATTTCAATGACTACGGCCAAGGCTTCGCTACCTGCTGCGTGATTCCGCATTTGTTTCACATCGTCCAAGGAGGCACGTATCACAAGCAAAGTAAGCCGCATGTGAATCCGTATGTTTATGATGACATCAAGACAATCCGTGATCACACTCACCTTTCCGCTCACGGCGGAGCCCGATTCTATTTGGCCGACACTTTTCCGAAGCAGTATCGCGATCGTCTGTTCATGTGCAATATCCATGAACACGCCGTGTTAACCGATGTCATGGAACCCAGTGGCTCCAGCTTCATCGGCAAGCACGGCGATGACTTCATGCCGACCAACGATCTGGCGTGGGTGGGATTCAGCGTCGAGACTGGGCCCGAAGGCGGCGTCTATCTATTGGACTGGCACGACCAAGACATCTGCGGGAATGCAATTAAGTTCCCCAATAGCGGTCGGGTCTACCGGATCATGCCCAAAGATGCGAAGGTCGAGGCGACGCCAGATTTAAGAGCAATGTCGGATGCCGAATTGGTCCAGTTGCAGATGCATTCCAATGACTGGTACGTCCGTCAGGCAAGGACTCTTTTGCAACACCGCGCCTCAAGCGGCAAAATGGATCGGGTGCTGGTTCATGCGAAACTTAACGAGATGTTGAGTCGGGCGCAAAATGTGCCGAAAAGGTTACGGGCGATGTGGGCGTTGCAAGTGACCGATGGCCTGAGTCGTGCTCGACTTGCAGACCTACTGAATCACGATAGCGAACATGTCCGCGCGTGGGCCATTCAGTTCCTGTGCGACCCAAGCGAGACTAACGCGTTTCAGTCGCAGCAGATCGCTAGTTGGAAGCTTGAGGCAGAAGTCATTGAGCAGTTTGCCTTCATGGCAAAGACGGACCCATCGCCGATTGTTCGGCTGTACCTTGCTTCGGCGGTCCAGCGTCTGCCGTTCGCCGAGCGATGGTCAATTCTGGAAGGGCTCGTTTCTCATGCGGAGGACATCAGCGACAACAATTTGCCTCGCATGGTTTGGTTCGCCTTGGAGCCGATGGTGCCACGTCACCCACGGCAGTCGCTGGAACTCGCGGTCGCTGGAAAGATTCCGGCACTTCAGGAATTTGTGGCGCGACGTTTGGTGACGGGCGATAGCGAGCCCGTTGAATTCAACCAAGTGCAACAGGCGGCGGAGTGGGACAGGATCATTCAAACCGTGGCCAAAGGAATGCGTCTGACGGGTGTGGGCGAGGGCGGAGTTGTCGAGCACAAGGTCTTTCGCAATCAGATGGCCGTGCAAACTCATCCTCTTGATCGCAACACACCGTGTGTCCTTGGCAACAATCGTGTGGACGTTCCGAAAGGGAAGAAAACGTCTCTCAAGTTACGCGTCAGTCATCATCCGCACGGCGACTGGCAGTTGCGTGTCTTAGTCGGTGATCAAGTCATCACAGACACAATCGTCGGTCCGGAAACCGTCGGACCTGGTGAGTGGCTGGATGTCTCCGTCGACTTATCCCAGTTCGCCGGTCGTCGCATCCCGCTGTCCATCGAGAACCGCGCCAACGAATGGCACAACGAATGGGCTTATTGGAACAAGATTGAAATCGTTACGGAGTAAAACCATGAAATTCAAAGTCAATGTAGGTCTTGTTTTCGTCTTGTTGTTCATCGGCTCCGCGTTCTCCAATGAGGCTGCGTTGGCCGGCGACAAAGCGAAGATTGTCTTCATCTCCGGTTTGCCCAGTCACGGACCGATGCAGCACGAACATCGAGCCGGAAACATGATTTTGGCTGATGCCCTCAATCGCTCCGGCCTGAACGTCGAAACCGTGCTGGTCCCGCACCCTGGCTATCCCGAAGACACGTCGATTCTGCAGGGCGCGGCAACGATCGTGATCTTTTGCACTGGTCACGAAGGACACGTGCTTAATCCGCATCTCGACGAGTTCGACAAACTGATGAAGGCGGGAACGGGCGTTGTAATGATCCACTGGGCAACGGAAGCCGAAAAAGGAAAGCCCGGCGAAAAGTTCCTTGAGTGGATGGGGGGATTTTGTGATCTGGATTGGTCGGTCAATCCGCACTGGACGCCAAAATTTGAAAATTTCCCTGATCACCCGATTGCCAACGGGGTCAAACCCTTCAGCATCGACGACGAATGGTATTACCACATGCGTTTTGTCGATGGCATGAAAGGACTCACACCGATCCTGACCGACGTTCCACCATTGACAACACTTCGCCGACCAGACGGTGCACGAAGTGGTAACGCTGCGGTTTGCAAAGCCGTCGAATCGGGCGAAACGCAACACGTCGCGTGGGCTTACGATCGTCCAAGCGGCGGGCGTGGGTTTGGTTTCACTGGAGCGCACAATCACGTCAATTGGCAAGATGAAAACTTTCGCAAAGTTGTGCTCAACGCGATCCTCTGGACCGCCCATGTTGAAGTTCCCCGAGACGGTTGCCCTTCTCCATCCGTGAGCAATTTACAGCTCAAGGAGAACATCGACGACAAGGAACCCCGCAAGAAGAATGCTGCGCTGCAGGGGCGTGCCGCGCCGAAAAAAACGACGGTGGAGAAACCAAATATCGTTGTGATCCTTGCGGATGATCTGGGGTATGGGAGCGTGGGCTGTTACGGCGCCACGAAAGTGCGCACGCCCAACATTGACCGCATTGCGCAGGAAGGAATTCGGTTTACGGATGCGAACACCCCTTCTTCTGTATGCACGCCTACCAGGTACGGTCTTCTGACCGGCGAATATCCCTGGCGCAATCCAAAGGTTGCGCTGAGAACCCGCCCGGAACCGCTGCTGCTTCCCGCCGACCAGCAGAATTTAGCATCTCTGCTGAAAGCGGAAGAATATGCTACCGGCTGTGTGGGGAAATGGCATCTCGGCTTCGGGGAAGAAACGGTTGATTGGCGAAACAGTTTAAAGCCGGGACCGCTCGAACGCGGATTCGATTACTACTTCGGTTTTCCAATCAACCTGAACAACGAACCTGTGGTCTATATCGAAAACAATCAGTTGATCCATCCGGATGATTCGCTTGATGAGAATGGCAAAAGCGGCGGCAAGAAATCCCGCGTTAATTTAGATGGAATGACCGATGTGATCACGGGCAAGGCCGTTAACTTTATTGAAAAGAACAAGGATCAACCGTTCTTTCTGTATTATGCGACACACCAGGTGCATGTACCGATTCACCCGGCGCCGCGGTTTGAGGGCACGAGCGAAGCTGGTGTTTATGGCGATTATATCCAGGATTGCGATTGGTCCGTCGGGCAGATCCTCGACACGCTTGACCGGTTGAAACTGAGCGAAAACACCCTGGTGTTTTTCACGAGTGACAACGGAGCCATCGGATGGCCGGCCACATATAAAGGTGAGCAGACGGGTGGGAAAGACGGTGACTTCGGGTTCTTTCGCAATGCGCCCTGGAACGGGTTTAAGTTTGGTTCGGAACAGGGCGGATCCCGAGTGCCTTTTGTGGCCCGCTGGCCCGGGAAGATCAAACCGGGTAGTCAGACCGATACGCTCGTTTCACTTACGGACTTCTATGCCACGTTCCGAGAGTTATTGGGCAATACAGATGACGGCCAGGGTATCGATAGTGTCAGTTTTCTCGGCCACCTGCTTCCTGGGCGAAGAGACGACGCAACCGTTCGCCGCAGTCACACGGTCTATCATGCAGGCAAAAATTCTTTTCTCGGCATTCGCGAAAAAGAGTGGGTACTCACGTTCGGCGGTATTCCAAAGCAGATTATTAGCGGCAAGACCGGCAAATCGATGCCCGGCAAGCTGTATCAACTGACCAATGATCCGGAAGAGACAATCGACGTCTATAACCAATACCCCGAGGTCGTTCAGCGGATAGAGCTGGTGATGCAAAAGGAGTTAGCGAAGAAGGAGTCAACGTTTTCCGTCATCCATGGCCAGCTCGTTGAATCAGACTAATACAACCAACATTTGATATGCCTAAAATTGTAGTTGTTGGAAGTTCAAACACCGATATGGTGATCAAATCCGAACGCCTGCCCGCACCGGGGGAAACAATCCTCGGCGGCGAGTTTTTCATGAATCCCGGCGGCAAGGGGGCCAACCAGGCAGTTGCCGCCGCTAGACTCGGGGGCGAGGTGGTTTTTGTAGCCAAGGTCGGTAATGACATCTTTGGGCAGCAGGCCGTTTCCGGTTTCAAAGAAGAGGGCATTGGTACCAACTTTATCGGGGTCGATACGCAGCTACCTTCCGGCGTCGCGACCATTATGGTCGATGGCAAGGGCGAGAATTGTATTGCTGTGGCTCCCGGCGCGAACAACTCGTTGAGCGCCAGGGACATCGAACTAGCCATGGATCAAATCGATGCGGCAAGTGTGCTGTTGATGCAGCTTGAAACACCGATGGAAACCATTGAGTACGTGGCCTCCCTGGGTCACGAAAAAGGAAAACTTGTAATTCTCAATCCCGCACCGGCGCAGCCGCTCTCCGATGCCTTGTTGGCCAAAGTGGATATCATCACACCCAACGAAAGCGAAGCGGAACTGCTCACCGGGATCAAGGTTGAAACGCTCGATGATGCGAAAGCCGCCTCTGCGGTGTTGCGCAAAAAGGGAGTTGGAACCGTGGTCATCACATTGGGTTCACAAGGTGCGTTTGTGGATTCCGAACTGTTCTCCGGACTGGTTCCCGTTCGCAAGGTGAAAGTCATTGATACAACGGCGGCAGGCGACACGTTTAACGGCGCGCTGGCGGTCGGTATTGCCAGCGGAATGAAAATTAAAGAAGCGGTATTGTTTGCCAACAATGCGGCAGCAATCTCTGTTACCCGCCTCGGCGCGCAGGCTTCTGCGCCAGGTTTGGAAGAACTGAAAGGGTTTGCAGAAAAATGAAAAAATGAAATCAACAGAAATCGTTTCCTCGTAAAAAACTATCACAATTAAAGGAGCATTCAATAATGCTAAATAAATCGATAATGATATTGGGTTTGGTTGGCGCGGTGAGCGTTTCGGTAAGCGCTCCGGCGGGCGAGGTGCAGTTCCCCGATAAAAACCTTTCCGGTCTCTACAACATTTCCCGCACGCGGGTGAACTAGCCTCGTTGGAACACGAATCCTGCTACTTGCAGTCCAAAATTGAAAACTGAAGTTGCCTCTTCCGGAGAAAAACAAGCGATGAGAACCCAGCAAACTGTGCCGTTGCTTGCACTTTGTGCCACGCTATCGCTAATAACCTGCGTTGAACTGCATGCGCAGCAAAAGCCCAATGTGATCTTTTTTCTCGTCGACGATCTCGGCTGGCGGGACTTGGGTTGCTACGGCAGCCAGTTTTATGAAACTCCGGCGATCGACCAATTGGCAAAAGAGGGCATGCTCTTTGATCACGCCTACTCGACCTGCCACGTCTGCTCGCCAAGTCGGGCGAGCATTCTGACCGGGAAGTATCCAGCGCGTACTAACTTGACCGAGTGGCTAGGCGGGCGTCCTGAGAAGCCATATGAGAAGCTGCATCACGGCGAGAAGCTAACGGCTCTGCCCGATGAAGAACAAACGCTGGCAGAGACATTGCATCAGCATGGTTATGCAACTGCGAATTATGGCAAGGCTCATTTGAACAAAGACCCGAAGACTTACGGGTTTGATGAAGCCATCACGGGATGGGTCCAATCCTATTATTATCCCTTCGGCGGCGAATATAACAAAACGCTGCCCGCAAACGAGGGTGACTACTTCACCGATAAGCTAACCGATGCGGCCATTGATTTCATTGAGCGAAATAAAGATCGTCCGTTCTTCGTACACCTTGAACACTTTTCCGTTCACGATCCGATCCAGGGTCGCAAGGATCTGGTCGAAAAATACGAAAAGAAACTTGCGACGATGCCGCATCAGGAAGGCTCGGATTACACCCTCGAACCCAACCCGGATGGACCTGCGATCTCAGGGGAAAAGCTCCAAGCTCTGGAAGAAAACGACAACAGCATATCGCACCAGAACGAGCGAGTGTGGTGGGTAAAGCAAAAGCAGGACAACGTCGAATTTGCCGGGATGGTTGGGGCGACGGATGAAAGCCTCGACCGAATCCGCGCGAAGCTGAAAGAACTCGGACTCGAAAAGAACACCATTATCGTCTTCACATCCGACAACGGAGGCATGTCGGCCTCGAACGGGTATCAGGGCATCAACCATCTCGACGAGACTCTGAACTCGCGTTTCGCAAGCTCAAATTTGCCGCTTCGTGGTGCCAAAGGCTGGAATTATGAAGGTGGCATTCGAGTGCCCCTGATTGTGCATTGGCCCGGCAAAACTCAACCGGGCTCGACGTCACAAGCGATCGTCACGGGAACGGACCATTACCCGACCCTGCTCGAAATGTTGGACCTGCCCGCTTTGCCAGATCAACATATCGATGGCCGCAGCTTTGTGCCCGCTTTGAAAGCTGAAGACTACGATCGTGGTCCCATCTATTGGCACTTTCCCCATTACAGCAATCATGGCTACCAAAGTCCGGGCGGTGCGATTCGTTTGGGCCGCTACAAATTGCTCGAATATTACGAGAACGGAACGGTCCAGCTCTTCGACTTAGAAAATGACATCGGCGAACAAACCGATCTCGCGAAGTCTCAACCTGAAATCGCCCGGAAGCTGAAGCAGATGCTGCACGATTGGCGTGATGAAGTCGACGCCAAGATGCCCTATCCCAAAACGGCAACTTCAGTTCCCGCGCGGGGAGCACGAGTCGCCAAACCGAGCAAGACGTCTAATTCCGACAACAAACGCAAGCCAGTAAAATGATCATAGTTCTGACAGCCACCCTCCGAAACTGTCGCACACGGATGTCTCTATTCCAGATTGCCATCGTTGGGATTCTTGCACTCAACGGACTTCCAGCGAATGCTCAGAATCAGAGCGACAAGCCGCTGAATGTCCTTCTGTTTACCGCAGATGACCTTGGCTATGAGGCTTTTCCACTACTGGGCGGTTCAACGGCTGACGTGACGCCAAACCTGGACCGTTTCGCGAAGTCGGCCATGAGTTTTACAAATGCGCATGTCAACGTCGCGATCTGTGCTCCGAGCCGAAGCGTGATCGCCACAGGGCGTTATGGTCACAACAGTGGGTGTATCGGTTTCAACAAACTTCCACAGCCGATTCCAACTCTGTTCGGCACGTTGCAGAACGCCGGATACCTGACGGGCATTCTTGGCAAGGTCAGTCATTCCACGACAGACCCTAATTTTCGCTGGGACTATGAACACGACGAGGACGAACGGGAAGTGGCCGGAGCCCAACGCGCTATCACGACTATTGTACGGAATTCTTTGAAAAGTCTCAACGCTCGGGCAAGCCTTTCTACATGATGGTCAATTCGCATGATCCGCATCGTCCGTTCTACACACAGCAAGACATGCCAGGCGAAGAAACTCCCTCGCGGATTTTTTCAGCCGATGAGATCGAGGTGCCATCCTACCTGAGCGACATGCCAAAAGTGCGAAACGAAATCGCGATGTACTTTAGTTCGGTCCGCAGACTCGATGACACATTTGGCAAAGTGTTACAAGCATTGGATGATTCCGGTCTTGCAGACAATACGCTGGTGCTATTCATGACCGACAACGGTTCTGCGTTTCCTTTTGCCAAAGCCAACACCTATTTGGCTAGCACCAAAACGCCTTGTTTCGTGCGCTGGCCCGGCGTAACTCGACCGGGCTCGATCGACCGCGAGCATCTGATCTCGGAAGTCGATTTCTTCCCGACATTCATGGAAGCGACCGGTATCGCTGCTCCCGACAAACTGGACGGTCGATCCATTGAGTCGCTATTGCGTGGCGAAAAACAAGACGGAAGAGAAACCGTTTTCACGCAGATCGACTACACCATTAGTGGTCCTCCTACGCCGATGCGTTGTGTGCAGGACAAGCAATACGGGTACATCTTCAACGCGTTCAGCGATGGAGAGTTTCAGTATAAAAACAACAACGAAGGGGCGACGTTTAGGGCCATGCAGCAAGCGGGCAGAAAAGATCCCGCGATTCAGCGTCGCGTGGACATGTTTCGTTTCCGTGTTGTTCAGGAGTTCTATGACCTGCAGAAAGATCCAGGCTGTGTCAATAATTTGATCAACAGCCCGGAACACCTCCAACTTGTGCACAAATACCAGCAGCGGCTGAGACGCTGGATGGTGGAAACCAACGATCACTGCATTGCAGCATTTGATGTGCGTGATGATCCAGAGAAACTAGCGGAACAAATCCGAAACTACCGACCGCAGATCGAACAGCCGAAGCAAAAAATGCAATGATGAAAACAATCTTCTCTTGATGGTTGTTGCAATCAGCTCGATACCGTCGTAACCGAAATGGCTGCGGTGCCGGTCGTGTTTCTGGCGTCGCGACTGAAAAACCCAAGTTCCGGAAAAATCATGAATCGTTTGCTTATCATCGCTCTATCTTTGATCTGCACCGTTTGCAGTTTGGAATCCACTCACGCGCAGAACGTGCAGACTCCGCCGAATTTTCGGACGGAAAACTTGGTTGCTTGGTGCATTGCGCATCAATGGGATGCTGAGAATCGTAATCCGCAACAGCGTGCCAAGTTGCTCTCGTCGCTGGGGCTCAAGCATTTCGCCTATAACTGGCGCAGCGAGGATGGTCCGCAATTCGACGAAGAGATTCTGCAGACTCGGAAGAATGGCATCGAGTATTTTGCTTTCTGGAATCAAGACGACACGGCATTCGATCTCTTCAAACAACACGGCATGAGCCCACAGATTTGGAGAATCAATCCGTCACCGAGAGTCGGATCTCAAGAAGACAAAGTTGCCGCCGCAGCCCGGCAGATGCTGCCGTTTGCGAAGCGTGCGCAAGAAATTGGCTCCCCCTTTGGTCTTTACAACCACGGCGGGTGGGGAGGCGAGCCCGAAAATCTAGTTGCTGTTTGCAAAGAGCTGCGGCGTCAGGGCTGCGAGAATGTCGGCGTGGTCTACAACTTCCATCACGCCCATGAACATATCGAAGGCTTTGCCAAAGCATTTGCCCTCATGAAACCGTATCTGCTTTGCGTCAACCTGAACGGAATGGTTGATCCCGCAGACGTCGATCAAAAGACGATGGAAAACAAAATTCTGCCGGTGGGTGCCGGTATCCACGAAGCGATGATGATGCAGATCGTGATTGAATCCGGTTACGACGGCCCAGTCGGCATTCTTGGTCATCTCCCGAAACAAGACGTCGAAAAATCTCTGCGAGACAACCTCGAAGGGATGAGGAAGGTTCTTGCCGTCGAATCTGTGGGTGCAAAACACTGAAGCTGGTCAAAACGCAGCACGCGGAATCTGCTTTCAGTCTCGCTGTTGGTTCGCTCGGTGTAATTTTCGATAGTCGCGGGGTGAGCAACTGCAGGCTCCTTTAAAGGCTTCGTTGAAACGACTGAGACTTTGAAAACCTGATTCCAACGCGATGTTCAGTATGGATTCGTCGGTCGTGACCAACAGTCGTTGAGCGTGTGAGAGCCGGTGCTGGGTGACGAAGGACTTCATCGTCGTACCGAATGTCTCGCGAAACAAGTTCATTGCATAATTCGGATTCACGTCGTTCGCTTCGGCAATCAACTGCGATGTCAGCGGCTGTTGATAGTTGCGAGCGATGTAACACGCCAACTGATCCGCTCGCGACAACTGAAGTATCGAGCTTTGCTCGGATGCACTCGATGTCCCGCGTGCAAAACGTAGCAGCCGAGCCTGGACTTCCAAGTGTGCCGCTCGCTGCGTACCGGAATCCTTGTCCCGAAGTTCCTGTTCCCATTGCTGGAACTTCTGCTGGTCGATGCCATCCCTACAGGAATCCGTCAATAGCTCACCAAGCAAGATTCGATTCACTACGCTCTGGTTCAGTCCCATCCGCAGAAATTCGATCAGGGGAACGGTGACGACGAAGTAGGGTGCATCGCCTTCAAACTCCACAATTTGATGCGGAATCGTCGCCCAGAAGATGGCGAGCTTCCCTGCGTTGATCGTCGTTCGCCGCCCCCCCAACAAGTAGGTCAGTGAACCAGTCAACAACAGGTTTAGCTCGATCTCGTTGTGACGGTCCGGGCGAAGCATGCGGGCCGGTTCCCACATTTCGCATGTGAAACCGTAGGCTGAGAATTCAGGGAGTGCGGTATTCGATGGCTGCATCAACCTTAGGATACCGTGACTTTCGTCTCTGAAACAGGAGGAAATGAGCAGAATCTCAGGTAAGAATCACTTAAACACGCACGCGAGTCTGCGCGAATGTCTGATCCGTCTCTTCATGAAACAGGCTATTGACCATGACCCAAGCCACGCCAGAACTGATCAAAGGCAAACCATCGGTCTCTGTGTCGGCAACGAGACCACAAACCGTCCGGGCAGTTGCGATGACCGCGCCCGGCCAGACCGAGATGCGGACTTATCCGTATCCGACAATGAGTCATGACACTGCCATCCTGAAGGTGGAGATGACGGGCATCTGTGGCACCGACCGGCACATTTACAAAGGCGAGGCGCCGCAGTTGCGGGGCAAGTCGATTTTCCCCTATGTGGGCGGTCATGAAGTGATCGGAACGATCGTTGAAATTGGCGATACCGCCGCAAGGACGATGGATTACGACGGACAACGGCTTCGGCCAGGCGACCGAGTGGCGATTGCTGTCGAAGTGAACTGCGGCCACTGTTATTACTGCCGGCAGCACTACAACAACACGACCTGTGAAAACCAGATCATGGCGTACGGGCTGCATCCCAACGCCGACACCGCTCCCTATCTGCGCGGTGGGTTTTCCGAGTACATGCACCTCATTCCTGGGACACATCTGTTCAAGATTCCCGAAGAGATGCCGACCGAAGTCGCCGTGTTCGTCGAAGAGATGGCGGTCGCGTTTCATTCGGTGGGACGGGCCAGTGTCCCCTTTGCTCCGGTGAATGAGGGCTTCGGTCCGGGCATGTCCGTGGCGGTGCTGGGCAACGGTCCCTTGGGGATTTTGCATGGCATCATGACTCACATTCACGGTGCGGGGCTAAGCATCGCGACGGATCTTTCGGACCTGCGACTTGCCAAGGCGAAGGAACTGTATGCCGACGTGACGATCAACGCTTCTCGTATATCCGTGGAGGACCGTATCGAGCAAGTCAAGGATCTGACCGAAGGGGTCGGCCCGGACCTAGTGATTGAATCCGCTGGAGAGCCCGAAGCTTTTGTCGAAGCGTTGCAGATGGTGCGCAAGGGGGGGACCGTCATTGAGGTGGGGAACTGGGTCGATCTAGGAAAGCCAGTCGCGCTGGACGTGATGCGGCACATCAGTTCAAAAAACTTGCATATTCATTCGGTATTCCACTGCGGAACCAACTGGCGTCCTGTGCTGAAGATCCTACATCAGCAATCCGATCGCTACGACTTCCCATCCCTGATCACTCACCGAATGGGACTGGATGAGCTGGTCACTCAGTTCGGTATCGTGACAAAGTTCGACGAATGTATAAAGATCGAGGTCGTGCCACACGCTGTTTAAGCCGCTTTTCCAGCGCCATCATTTCACCAACGAACCTCTCTACGAGCGATGAAACGCAACCGATTACTCAATAGCGAACTGAGCTACGAAATCAGCCGGATCGGACATACCGCTTCCATCACGCTGTGCGATGCCGGACTGCCGATTCCCGCGGGAGTCAAACGGATCGATCTCGCGATTGAATCGGGATATCCGTCGTTCCTGCGAACACTCAGCGCGTTGCTGAGCGAAATGATGGTCGAAGAAATTGTGGTGGCCAGGGAAATTCATGCGGAGAATGCCACGGTGTTTCGAGAGATGATGGAGCAATTTAAGACTCACCAGATGGAGCCTCGGGTGACCGAAGTTTCGCACGACGAGTTCAAAAAGCTGACCCTCGACAGTGAGGCCATTGTCCGAACTGGCGAATGCACGCCCTACGCCAACGTCATTCTGAAGTCAGGCGTGGCATTTTAAGAAACGACTGGGTAGCGAAACTCGCCTGAGTTTTGGCCTGCTCGAAATTCGAAGGTCTTAACGACTTTCGCTACGGTACAGAGAGACAACTTTCATGAACACAAAACGCTTTCAAATACCTCTGACGCTCGTGCTGGCAATAGCCAGTGCGTGCTTAGGTTGCAGCAGTGGAAAAGATTCACTAGACGGAAAGCCAAGAATTGCAGTGATCGTGTCGACACTCAACAATCCGTGGTTTGTCGTGCTGGCAGAATCCGCCAAACAGCGTTCGATCGAATTGGGTTACGAAACGGTCGTGTTCGATTCAGAAAACGATCCTGCGAAAGAAACCGCACACTTCGATAACGTCATCTCTTCGGGATACGCCGCGGTCCTGTTTAATCCGACCGATGCCAACGGTTCGATCGCGAACGTCCGTCGAGCGAAAGAAGCGGGAGTTCCCGTATTCTGCATGGATCGTGAGATCAATGCCACCGATGCTGCTGTATCACAAATCCTGTCAGACAACTATTCCGGCTGCGTCGCTCTGGGGCAATACTTTGTCAAACAAGTGGGCGAATCCGGCAAGTACGTCGAACTGTTGGGACTGGTCGGGGACAACAACACATGGAACCGTTCCAAAGGATTCCACAGTGTCGTCGACCGCTACGCGGAATTGGAAATGGTGGCTCAGCAGAGCGGCGATTTTGATCGTGCGAAGGCACTGGAAGTCATGGAGGCCATGCTGCAGGCCAATCCGACGATTGACGCTGTCTTCTGTGGCAACGACGCGATGGCGATGGGCGCTTATCAGGCTCTGCTTGCCGCCGGCAAAGATAAACAGGTAAAAATATTCGGCTTTGATGGGGCTGACGACGCGGTCAAGTTGATTGCCGAAGGTAAGATCGTGGCGACGGGGATGCAGTTCCCGAAAGTCATGGCCCGCACTGCTGCGGAATCCGCCGACAAGTATCTCAAGGGCGATCATGATCTGGCTCAAAAGATTCCCGTGGCGGTCGAACTGGTGCATCAGGGAAATGCCGGAAAGTATAGCGAGTATGGTAGAGAGGATTCCGAGTGAGCCCGCAAAGACGCAGTTGGGTCATCGGATCTTTGATCGCAGGAGGGGCAGCCTTGTTGCTGTTTTGGTTGCCGCTGTTTCATGTCGTTCCGCTACGGCAGGCCGGTGCAACGCAGCAAGGGCCGTCGGCAAACCAAGCTACCTTTGAAGCGGCTACGTTTGTCGACCAGTTCTGGACCGAGCGTTTGATTCCCGGATCGGTCGGCGCTGTGGATGCATCCGAGCTTGTCGCGGCGATTGATCACGACCCGCGGTCAGCACGAAAGACGTACGGCCATCAAGTTGGATTGGGCAACGCCTACTACTACTTCGTTGCCGGTATCGGTCAAGTCGTTTCCGCGGAGAAGAACTCGATTGGGTTATCGCTTGAAGAGAATCAGTCGTCAATTCAAGTGTCGCTGGAAGCGGGCAACATTTTCGGCAATTCGGTGCGAGATGGAACGGGGCTTCTGGACATCAACCATTTCGCCAACTCACAGGACTTCAACGCCGTCTCCTCGGAAATCAACCGCCGAATTGAAAGGGAAGTCCTACCATCGCTGCGTGAAAAGGGGGCGATCGGCGCCAAGGTCCGCTTCGTTGGATGTACCGAAATCACAGACGAAGAGATAGATCTTCATCCTCTGCGAGTGGTTCCGTTCATCGTGGAGACACCATGACGGAAGCTGGCGATATCGTGTTGAAAGCTCGTGGGATTTCCAAGTCATTCCCCGGCGTAAAAGCATTGGAAGAGGTTGACCTTACCTTGCGCGGCGGTCGGTTAACCGCGTTGCTCGGCGAGAACGGAGCGGGGAAATCGACTCTGATGAATATCGTGGCTGGGGTTCTGCCACCGGATCAGGGTGAGTTGCTGATTGCGGGAAGTCCTGTGCGATTCATCAGCCCACGTCATGCACGCGATCACGGAATCGCCATGATCTTTCAGGAACTTAGCCTTGTGCCCGGCCTGACGGTAGCAGAAAACATCTTCCTCGGTCGGGAACCGCTCCAGCGCAGCGGGCTGATTGACTATCGCGCCATGAACCGCAGTGCTGCGGAATGGCTGCAGCGTCTGGACCTGAACGTATCGCCGACGACCACGGTCGGACGTTTGCGAGTTGGACAGCAGCAACTTGTCGAGATCGCGCGGGCTCTTGCGGGGGATGTTCGTATTCTGATCATGGACGAACCCACTTCGGCGATCACCGAGCATGAAACCGAGGTCCTGTTCCAGCGGATCGCCGATCTGAAACAGCAGGGAGTCGCCATCGCGTATATCACTCACCGGCTGGAAGAACTCTCCCGGATTACCGACGACGTGACTGTCATGCGCGATGGTCGCACGATTGGCAGCGCGGCGTGGAAAGAACTGAGCCGCGACGAGATCGTGCGGATGATGGTCGGCCGCGACGTAAAACTATCGGTGAGGACTTCATCAGCCAAGGATGAGGAAGTGCTGCGAGTTGAAAACATGACACTCAAACATCCAACGCGTCCCGGAGACTTTCTGGTGAACCGCGTCAGCTTTGACTTGAAACGAGGCGAAGTTTTGGGCATTTTCGGATTGATGGGCGCAGGCCGGACGGAGTTGCTTGAATGTTTGTTCGGTTTGCACGCCGGAGTCTGCAGCGGAGAGGTTTTCATCGACGGCAGTCCGGTTGCGATCCGCTCACCAAGAACCGCCATCTCGCATGGGCTGGCCCTCGTGCCTGAGGATCGTAAACGGGACGGGTTGGTGCTACCGATGAGCGTCGCCGAAAATGCGAGCTTAGCCAGTCTGGATCGCGCTGGACGTTTCGGCCTGCTCAACCGTCGCGTTGAATACCAGCATGTGCAGACATCGCTAGAACGATTTCGTGTCAAGACACCTTCGTTGCAGCAGCAAATCCGTAACTTGAGTGGAGGGAATCAGCAGAAAGTGATTCTGGCGAAATGGCTCGCCACGGGGCCCAGAGTGTTGATGTTGGATGAACCGACACGCGGCATCGACATCCAAGCAAAAAATGAAATCTATGCACTCATCAATGAGTTAACCGGCGAGGGCTTGGGGATCTTGACGGTGTCGTCTGAACTGCCCGAAGTGATGGCGATCTCCGATCGCATTCTCGTACTATGCGAAGGCAGCGTAACGGCGGAATTCACTCGTGAAGACGCCACAGAGGATAAAATCATGGATGTGGCGCTGCCAGGAAGGACCGCTGGGTCATGTTGAAGGCCAGTCGTGAACAACTGATGAAGTTCCAGTCGTTGATTGCGCTAGCGCTGATGATCGTTGCCATCAGCATGCTGTCAGACAGGTTTCTGACTGCCGACAATGGCCTGAACATTCTGCGACAGATCTCTGTCAATCTGTGCCTGTCCATTGGTATGACGTTGATCATTTTGACCAGCGGCATCGATCTGTCGGTTGGCGCCATTTTGGCTTTGTCCAGTGCGATCGCGGCTGGGCTATTGAAGAACGGAGTGGCCATTCCGCAACTGGGAGTCGAATTGGACTTTACTGTTTTTGGAGCGATCGTCGCTGGACTCTTGGCGGGTGCCGCCTGTGGCTTGTTCAACGGTTTAGCGATCACGCGTTTCAAGCTTCCACCGTTTGTCGCAACGCTGGGCATGTTCAGCATCGCGCGTGGACTGACGATGCTTTGGACGGGGGGATTTCCGATCACGGGATTGGGATCCACGTTCGGAATCATCGGCACAGGGGTCTTTCTGAAAATCCCAGTGCCGATCTGGATCACCGCTGCTCTGGTCGGAGTTTTCGTTGTGTTGACGCGTAAGACTCGCTTCGGTCGATACATCTATGCCGTGGGTGGTAACGAGCGAGCTGCGTTATTGTCGGGACTTCCGGTCGATCGCGTGAAGGTGGCCGTGTACACGTTGGGGGGAATATTGTCCGCAGTGGCCGGCCTAATCGTTACAGCGAGGCTCGATTCCGCTCAACCCAACGCGGGACTTGGTTATGAACTCGATTCGATTGCAGCCGTCGTGATCGGTGGTACATCGCTTTCTGGTGGCCGAGGCAGTGTGACCGGCACGGTCTTGGGATGCCTGATCATTGGCATTCTGAACAACGGCCTATTTCTGCTCAACGTTTCGCCGTTCTGGCAACAGGTTGTCAAAGGCTTTGTGATCCTAGCAGCAGTCGCGATCGACAGAATGAATCAACTGGTAAGATAGTGTTTTGGTTCTGATTCTGCGGCAGAATTAGTTGGAATTCCGGGCTTCACGTGGGTCTTCCGATTCATCTCTTGGAAAATCATGAAATTCTTTGTCCAGTTTCGTCATCTCGCGCATGAAAAACTGACTAGGCAGTCATGCCGGTTTTCCTTTTCAAACGATTCGTGGGCATCTTCCTTTGCCGACGCTGCTTGGTCGGGACCGGCTTGCGGCGTTGTTTCAATTCTTTTCTTTAAATTTAGAGGCGGAGTGAGATGTCAAGTTTCAAGCGACGGGGTGGATTTACGCTGGTGGAGTTGCTCGTGGTGATCGCGATCATCGGAGTAATGGTTGGCTTGTTGTTGCCAGCGGTTCAGGCCGCACGTGAGGCGGCGCGGCGGATGAGTTGCGGCAACAATTTTAAGCAGATCGGGCTGGCGATTCACAACTATCATGCGGCATTTGATCGATTGCCAACCCAGCGGACTGGAACCAGTCAAAACCCTCCAGTACCTCATTACACTGGTTCGAACACTAACAATCGTCTGCAATTGAGTTTTCTTGTGGGGCTGACACCGTTTATCGAACAGCAAGCCATTTGGGAATCGATCGCCAATGGCGACCCGGCTGGCGGGTTCCGTCCGATGGGGCCGACGCCTGATCGACTCACCTTCGATCCTTGGGTGACCGAGATCCCCGGATTTCGCTGCCCAAGTGATCCCGGGGTCGGCTTGCCCGCAAACGGGAGAACCAATTACGCGGCTTGCATGGGAGACTCGATCCATCGAAGCAGTGCAGGGGCCTACAATTGGGATCTCACTCCTAATACTGGAACAGGGCAATTTCGAGAGTCTCAGCGAGGTATGCTCGCTCCGATGGGAGAGATGAAATTTCGCGATGTGCTCGATGGGCTGTCGAACACTGTGATGTGTGGGGAAATTTTAACCGACTTGGGAGACAATGACATCAGGACCCAGCCTCATATCGGAACAAAGGCTTGGAACGCTGTGAGGAATAACCCGAGTTTCTGCCAACAATTCGTGGATCCACTACGTCCGAGATTCTGGAGTCCCGCTGAGAGTGCCAACTTGCAAAATGCGTCTGCGTCTCAGAAAGCACGCGGGTTCCGCTGGGCTTCCGGCTATGTGGTTTACAGTGGGTGTCAAACGATCCTGCCGCCGAACCGCGAAATTTGTGTTGCTAATAATCAAGCTCCGAACCTCCAGAAGTCCGAGCAAATGGACGCGTTGGGGGGCGTTGGTAGCCGGCACACCGGAGGTGCTCATGTGTCGATGGGAGATGGAGCGGTGAAGTTCATCACCGATTCGATCGATGCGGGTAACTCAACGCACCCGAATGTCTGGACAGGCGGTGGTGTGCCGGGTGCGGTAGCTGGTTCGCCGAGTCCTTACGGATTATGGGGGTCTCTCGGTACTCGTGGCTCGAAGGAAGTTATCGGCCAAGAATTCTAACTCCTTTTTTGATTTTTTACGCCGGGTGACTTCGGGCATCCGGCAGTTCTCTGGTGTGACAGCCCTACCACATCAAGTTAGGCACGTTGCAGAGTAAGCCGCTGGACGCTTTCATCAAATACTTTTCACTATTAGGAAACCTTTCGGATGGTCAAATACTTCTCGCGTGTCGTTTTAGTGGGTCTTCTGACAACGGTTGTGGTCGGGTGCGGTGCCCCCGAACCCGAGGTAATTCTCGATAAACAGACGGCGGTGAAATTGCAGGCCGAGCGTGATGCGCAAGAGAAGGCGGTTCTAGAAGCGGACGCCGCAACAATGAAAGCGGATCCCAACTTCAAGCAATGAAGGTTGCGTTTTCCTTATTTTGAGCGGCCTTTGCTTGCCGTTCACGGTGGGTCGATCGGTTTCCCCGACTTTTCCTTGACTCCAGATCGCATTGAATGAATCGAATTGATATTCTTGCCGTTCTGATGCCTGAACGGACCAAGCAGATCGCCCTGGCTTGGTCGATCCTACGTCAGTCGCAACTGGCCGAAGATGCCTATCAGGACACGTTGTCGAAAGTCTTGGAAAACCAGGCAATATTCGAGGGTCCGAAGCACCTTCGTGACTGGTCATGGAAGGTTTTGCGGCATCGCTGTTACGAGTTGGTTCGTCAACAGAAGTACCAACCATCGCTGCTGGACGAGTCCATTTTGGACTTGGTGGATGCCGAGCTTGAGATCCGTGAAGTTGATGAGTTCCACCAGCGGGCTGATGCGCTACGGCATTGCCTTGAGGGTCTAACGGATCATTGCCGTGAAATTATTAGACTTCGCTATTTCGAGGGCCTGCACGGCATTCAACTGGCAGCGAAGCTTGAGCGCAAACCGGATGCTGTCTACAAAGCCCTGCAGCGAATCTACGCTACCTTGGGTGACTGTATTCGAGAAAGACTTGGCCACGCGGAAAACGGAGGCGTCATCTAATGACCGATGAAGATTTTCAGAGTCTTGCGACACGCTATCTCGAAGATGCGTTAGATGAGAGCGAAGTCCAGATGCTCGGGCGGGAGTTGGACCGTGATCCTGCGCGTGTCCAGCAGTTCAATGACCTGCGGATTCTGACCGGTTTGATTCACGAGCACGGTCAAAGCACAGGCGAACAAGGGTCTCACTTGACGCGACCCACCCCGGTCGCAACCGCTGATCGGATGAGGACAAAGTGGTTATACCCCGTCACACTGGGAAGCCTGGCGGCGTCGATCTTGCTGGTGATCACTTCATCGCTCGGGTTGTTCGCTCCATTACCTATCGCGACTTTAGTTTCGGGAGAGAACGCCTCCTGGGAGAGTTCACTTCCAACCGTTGAGGGCTCAGAGCTTGGCCCTGGGATTTTGAAACTCAGGTCGGGACTCGCCACGATCCGGTTTCGGTCCGGCGTCCTCGTTACCTTGCAAGCGCCGTCCGGCCTGGAATTGCTTTCTCCCATGCGAGGCAGAATGTTGTTCGGCAGCGCGAGCATTGATGTGCCAGACTCCGCCATCGGATTCATCATGGAAACGCCTAATGGTTATGCGATCGACCACGGCACGGAGTTTTCTGTAAGTGTCGATCCATCACGAAACCGATCCAGCTTCGAAGTGATCGATGGTGAGATCTCAGTGCATGTTGCGTCGACCGGAGAAAGCGC